>JAQULY010000209.1 GCA_028718445.1 Kiritimatiellia bacterium | reverse complement strand
GCGGGCTGGGACGCCCGCGCGGGATCGCGAGTTGGCGGAAGCGGATGGCTCCGGTCGGCTGTTCAGCACTGGGGAGGGGACCGCCATGCGCTGGGCGGCCATGTGGGACCGACAACAGGGACTCTACCTGGGCATCGAGGATCCACGTTACGAGGACTACCGCTTTTTCTACGGGGGCGACAGGTCCGGCGGCGCGACCCTGGCGACGTGGCAACGCACGCTCGTGAAGCCGCGTAGTGCCTGGAAGAGTGGTACGTTCCGCCTGGCGCTCACCGGCGGCGGCTGGCACGAGGCGGCCGGCATCTATCGCGATTACGTGGCCCGGTCCCTGAAGCCCAACGACGTGCACCCCTATGTCAAGTGGCTGGTGGATGCCTGGTGCGAGCAACGTTCCGACAATGCGCAACACATCGGCTGGGACATGCTCCAGGCCGGCGGCGAGACGCTCATGGCGGCCAATCGTCAGGGCGTAGACGGCGCCGACGCGAGTTACTGCTCTTTCTACCCGTACCCGGCTCCCGCCTGGGGAACCACGCGCGAATTCTCCCAAAAACTGGCGGTTCGCCGGGCACTGGGCGGGCTGTACATTTCCTACCTGGATACGCATCTGTCGCCTTCGAGCGGCGCCTTGCACCGGGACCTGCCGCGCATCGTGAGCTTTCCCAAGTCGCGCCTGCCCGCCGACGCCCTGCTGCCCGACTACGACTGGTATCTCCGGAATGCGGCCTATCGCTACGACGGGTCCTGTCGAAGCATCGAGAAGAATCAGTCGACCTTCACTGTTGGCGACATGGCCATGGGGGCGCGTGAGTGGAGGAAGTGGATCACGGACTGGACGGTCGACGACCTGCGGTTCGGGACGGACGGCCGGTACTTCGATCAACTCAACCTGATCTACAACAACGGGCGGCTCTACCCCGACTATGACACCTACGGGTGCTGGGTGCAGGGCACGTTGGATTTTCTAACCCACGTGCGCAAGGCGGCGCGCGCGCGGAACCCGTACTTCACCACGGCGGGAGAGGTCTGCAACGATATCTTCGGTCAGCACACCGACTTGCACATGACCTCCGGGGTGTTCAACAGGCTGGACCTCTTCCAGTATTGCCTGCCCCGTCAGATCCTGATTGACGGCGCGTGGAATGTGGGACTCGGCTACGGCGGGCCGAACCGCATGCGCTTTGTCTGGCAGGTCGGCGCGCGCTTCCAGCCTGAGCCGGAGGATGCGCGCCTTCTGTCGCTACGGCGCGCCGTCAAGAGTCTCCTGTACGACGCCACGTACCGCGACAGCCTGGGCATCGCTCTGCGCGATGCCGCCGGCCAACCCATCGTAACCGAACACCGGTACGTTGACAGCCTGGGTCTCAAGTGCCAGAACGCGCCCACCGAGGGCGTGACGGCCCTGTGGTTTCTGGTCAACCAGGGCGGACAGCGCGGCGCGATCGTGAACCTGGTCAACGCGCCCGTGCGGAAGGGCGCGACGTGCGCGATCCGCACCACGGAGTTCGGGCCGGTGGCGGCGGCACGGGCCGTGACCATTGACGGCACGTGGTTACCCGTTGCCGGAAGACAGGAGGGGAACACCTTTGTCTTCCCGGTCCCGGAAGCCGACTGCTCGTCGGTCATCCTTGCCGGCCAGATGGCGCCTTTGGTGGAATGGAACATCGACCCGGCGTGCGCTCCCGGGGTCATACGCAAGCTGACGCTCAAACTGACCAATCCCAATGCCGACGCGCTCTCCGGTTCGGCGACGATGCGCTTGCCGCGTGGATGGAAAGCGCCGGCGGCGGTGAAGTTCGGCCCGATTGCCTCCGGCGAGTCACAGTCGTTTGCCATAACGCTGACGGTTCCGGAGCAAACCGCGAAGGGCCGCGCCGACATTTGGTGCGATATCGTCACACCGTCCGGCGCGTTCCAGGCCTACAGCCTGCTGGTCGTCAACGATCCGGTGGTGGCCGACTTCCGGGGGGATCCGGGAAGCTACCATGTATGGCTGAAGAACCTCACGACCCAACCGCTGACCGGTACGCTCGGGGTGTCCGGGCGCGATGGCCTGCGAGTGTCCGCGCCGCCGGATTTCAGCTTGCCACCGGAGACGGAAGTCAAGGTGCCGGTTGGCGTCACGGGCCAGGACAAGCTGCGGGAACTGAGCGAACTCACCGCCACGGTCAAGGTCGGCCGCCAGACGCTGGAACTTGTGCGCGCCGTCATGCCGACGGTTCCGAACGGAGATTTCGAGATCGACAGCGCGGGCGACGGCATGCCCGACTGGTGGTTCTGCCGCGGAGCAGGCGATGTCTACGCTTACGGTCGTATTCGCCTGGCGGGAGAGGCGCACAGCGGGAAGACGTGCCTGCAAATCGATCCGCCGCCGTCGGGGGAGAAACACACCTGCGCATTTCCGGTGCACAGCGCGTTCAAGCCGAACACCCGCTATCGGGTCTCCCTTTGGCTCAAGACGGCCAACGCGGAGGGCGTCAGCGCCAACGTGGGCGGAGTGTGGCTGGCTGGGAAGGGAGAGACCGGGTCGGCGTGGCGGCAACGCACCGCCGAGTTCACCACCGGCGCGACGGTATCCGGCCTGTATCGCACGCTTTACAACGCCTCCGACGCGCCGGCGTATTTCGACGATTTCAAGGTCGAGGAAATCGGTGCGGCGAAGTAGCGGATCAGAACGATAGGCGACAGGATGACATGCTACGACAGGCAATACGGAGTTTTTCATGAACAAACGCGAGACTGTTGACCCTCGCCCTGCCGTTCTCGCCGCTTTGTTTCTGCTCGGCGGCGCCACCTTCACGCCGGCTGTCGCCGAGCAGGCTCTCTCGTGGCAGCGCGGTCCCTCCACACGGGAAGCGGAAAACGGCACCATACTCGAAAACGACCTGAACTATGTTCCGGGAAACGGCCAGCAGGCGGCCAATTATTACCCGCAAGCGGCGGTCGTGAGTTGGCCCCCGATTCCCACGAACCAGCCCGGTCGCTACCGGGTCTCGTTGCGGGCGCGGACGGAGAAACTGGGGCCGAGTTCGTTGGTCTTGCAGGCGTGGGTGCGGCCGGAACAGGGCGGATTGGCCCGAGCCACCGGCCACGGCGTGATTCCCATCCCCCTGGCCGTTCTGCCGCTGAACGGCGTCACGTTTGTCGCGCCGGGCCAGTGGCAGGAATTTTCGCTGGATTTTGATGTCGAGGCGGATAAACCCGTGTCCGTCGGGCTCATGTACCTGGGAGCGGATCGGCCCTGCGCCGTCGGCAAGGTGCAGGTCGAGGCCTTGTCGCTTCGCCTGGACAAGCTTGATGTGCCTGTGACGATCAGTTGGGCGCGACCGGTCAAGCTTCGCTACAGACACAACGAGTCCGGGCAACTCGAGCTGCGGCTGACGAACGCTTCCGACGAGCCGCGCCAGGTAGAGGCGCGGCCGGTCGTCATCACCGACACCGACGCGCGTCGGCCGGGCAAGCCGCGAACCTTCACGGTCCCGCCCAAGCGCACAATTGCCGGGACGTTGCCGTTCGACATTCCAGCCGAAGATGGCGGGTATGCCGCCGTCGCCGAGCTGATGCAGGACGGCAAAAGCATTGGGGAAAACGGGGATGTGTTTGCGGTCAGCGACAGCCCCTTCCAGTTCATGCTCAGCGGCGGTCCTCCGTTTCCCTATTGGCTGATGCATGCCCATCACTTGGGCCTAAAAGGGTTTCGAGAGCGAGTTCTCGACAAGTGGGACCGTTACGCGACAAACCGCGTGGAGGCGGCCGAGCTGATGCGCCGCTCGTATTGCACCTATGTGGAATGGTTTGCCTGGGCGCGGGAGGATGCCACGGTGATGGTCGAGGATTCCGACGAGCCATACCTGAGCGGCCAGGTGTTCTACCCCGTCTCGCGCAAGCAGATTCTCCTGCTCAATGGATTGATGAAAGCGCACGGCATCGCGCCTTCCGCTTATCTCAACGCCTGTCCGTTTGGCTGGCCTGGTTTCGAGGTGTTTCGCCAACACCCGGAATGGTTCGAACTCGATCCCGTCACCGGACAACCATCGGCGCAGTTCGACACCGCGGTGATGGAGCGCTACCTCAAAGGGGAAACCGTTGGAGGCAACGTCTATCCCGTCATTGGCGCCAATTACGACGCGGTCTCGCCACGCGGCGGTCAGACCTATCTGCAGTACCACATGGACCAACTGGTTCGCAGCGTCCAACTCTACGGGTGGGAGGCCTTTCGTTACGATGCGGGGCCTCTGCCGACCAACGCGTTTCCAACGGTCAAGGCGCGTCTGGCCGCGCTGAATCCGCCGGTGGGCATCGGAAACAATCAGGGGATTTGCTGCCTCGGAACCGAACCCACCGCGATATGGAACGTCTACTGCCGGGATGGTTCCCTGATGATGGAGGAGGATATTACCTTTGCCTTCTACCGTGCCACGGATCCGCATCGCCGCTGGCTAGACTGGATCGACTATCTGCGCCGTGGTTCGCATCTGGCCCGCTCGAACGGCGGCCACTATACGTTCATTAACAATGGGAATTGGATTTCCTCGGCGCTCGGATATGCGGTCGGCGGCCACCCGCACCCGTACCAGTTTCACAAGAATCCTTTTGGCGACTCCGAGCGTTTCATGCTTCGGTACGGTTTCATTTTCTGGGATCTGCGCACCCGGATGCTTGCTGAGCCTGAGAAGATCGCGCAAGTGGTCAGCGCGCGTCCCTTGTGGTGGAAGCCGCTGGTCAGTCAACGGGCGCTCTCCGCCAAACACCGGCAGGTGCTCTTCCCGCTCTTCAATCCGCCGGCCGAGGAAGAAGTTGTGGGGACGACGATTACGGGGGCGGTGGAAGGGGCCGTGTTAACCTTCGCGCCCACTCCAAAGGAGACGGTGTCCGCTTGGCTGCTGACGCCGGAGCCGGTGGCCCGGCGTATGGAGTTGCCGTTGACGCGCAACGGCGACCGGGTCAGCGTCACCGTTCCGCGCTTCTGGGGATGGACAACGGTTGTCTTCGACTGCGAAAACAAATCATGGTTCAAATGGAACCGTTAATGGCCAACGCATCGCCATGGAGAACATGCCGGTTGGCGCTGCTCGCCTTGGTCCTCAGTGTCGCCCCGGCTTTCGCCGAGGAAGCGCGAACGGCGCTGACGATCTACAACCAGCCGCGGGAAGAGATTCTGGTGCAGCCGGGGTCGGGGGTCGCCGGCCTGGGACGCGTGGTGCAAGACCCTTCCGCCCGTACGGGCTGGGCGATCTGCGCGGACCCGGCGGATAGACCGGGCGCTGGTTATCTGTTGTATGGCTACGCCTACAATCAGGGACCGGGCGTCATCCGCGTCACCTACCGGCTGAAGGTGGCCGACAATACCTGCTCTCAAGCGGTGGCGGCGGTGCAGGTGAACATTTGGGATAACGACTTGCGGCAAGATCCGAACCGCATGGAATTCATCCGTGGCATCGCTTTTCGCGCGACGAATACCTACCAGGATTTCAAGTTCGACATCGCCAAAGGAGAAGCCGGTTTTGTTGGTTGGGGCGTGCAAACGCTGGGTGTTACGTCCCTTTCATGGGACGGGGTGACGGTTGAGCAACTCACCCGCTTCACAACCGGCGAACTGCTGGCGCTGGTGAAGACGCCGGAACGACCGGAGAACCTGACGCCGGCCCGGGAGCCTTTCCGCGTCCACGAAACCTACGGCCTCTATATGCCGCTTTGGAGGGGCCGGGCCGCGACGGCGTTGCTGGGCGCCGAGTATACGCAATCCACGCTCAAAGTCCATCCGCAGCAGACCCGCCTCACGGGTTTCCCCGCCGCGTGGAAAGAGCTCTATGCCCATGCGGTTGTGGCACTGAACAATGCGCCCGCCAAGGCGGTCGGCGTCGTCGGTTGCCTGATGTTGAAGCAATACGTTGAGGATGGCGGCTGTGTGATTCTCATGGGCGACACGCACAGTCTGGCCGCCGGGCAATGGGCCGAGAGCGCATTGGGCCCGTTGCTGCCGGTGACATTGGAGGGGCCCCGTGACGTAACGTTGCCAGACCGTCCGCTCCTGCTCGAACCGCGCGTCGAGACCTTGCGCGCGTTCGACTGGGCGGCCAAGCCCTACACCGTCTACTACCACAAGGCGACAGTGCGTCCGGGAGCGAGGGTGCTGCTCGCCGCCGGCGAGATCCCGCTCATCATCGAGGGATCGGCCGGCAAGGGGCGGATCATGGTGGTGCTTGCATCGGTGCTGGGTGATTCCGATCCCAAGGCGGAAGGAATGCCGTTCTGGGAATGGCCGGACTGGCCGGCGCTGATGGCGAGACTATTGTGTCCAAACGGCAACGGCAAATAGCAGGATAGTTGTATGTTCAGAATGGTCATGACGATAGCACTTGTCCTCTGTGCCGCCGGAACCGTGCCGGCGACGGTGTCGTTGACGCGGGAGAACGGCAAGTTTCGGATGGAGAACGAAGCGCTTCGGTTGACGGTCAACCCGGCCATGGGCGGAATGGTGGACAGCTTTCTGGTGAAGGCTTCCGGCAGGGAGCTGATCGGCGAAGGTTGCTCCCTGCTTGCCGATCACTTTTGGCAACAGCCATGGCCGGGCGAATTCATGGGCGCGGTTTATCAGGTTGTGGTCGTGACCAACACGCCTGAGGTGGCGACGCTGGAAGCGGCCTGTGTCTCGAAAGGCTGGAGCGGCAGCACGGCGCAAAACGATATTCGCGTGGCCCGACGCATGACCCTGCGCGCCGGGTCGCCGTTGGTCGAGGTGTCGATCCGTTTGGAGAATACCGGCACGGTGGGTCGGGTGGCGGGCTACTGGAGTCAGCAGATATTCTATGCCGATGGCGAGAAGCAGGCGAAACAGCGGTTCTTCCGCCCCACGGTGCGCGGGGTCAGCGAGGCGACGTACGAGAGCACCACGGGACGCACGGCGGTCGAAGGCGGCGCGCCCGACGGGTTTGTGCGCGATCCGCAACAAGGTTGGATGGCCGTGTTGGACGCCGACTCGCGCCGTGGTTTGGCGTTCGTCATGCGCTACGACGAGTTGATGTTTCTCTACAACTGCATGAATCACTTCACAACGGAATGGCAATACAGGTCAACTGGCATTCCGGCGGGCAAGGCGTGGACGACCGATTTCGTGTTCTATCCTGTCGCGGGTCTGCCGCGTGTGGACTACGCCTCCCACCGGCTGGTCGCGGCCGTGGAGCCGGCTGACAAGGACGGCGCGCTGACCGTGCGCGTTTCTCTGGCGGCGGCCGCCGGCGCGTTGGAGGGCGTGACCGTGGAGGGCGATATGCTGCTTGCGCGTCAGGCCAACCGCCCGATTGTACCGCTGTCCACCCAGTCATGTGCCCGCGTGGAGAGCCGGCCTGCCGTGGTGACTTTGCGGGCGCCGCACGATCCTTCCGAGCCTGTTGCGATTCGTCTAACCGTGAAGGGCCGTGTGGCCGGGCGGGCATTCGAGGAGCGCTTCGATACGTGGTACGGTGCGCGCTACGGCGAGAACCGGCAGGTGGATCTTTCGCCGCTGTATCCGCTGCCCGTTCCCGAGCGTCACGTGACCTTCCTGAAACCGAACGCCATCGTCAAAACGCACAACGTGGCGCCGCGCGTGTTGTTCTGCAAGGGCATGTATGCCGACGCCTATCTGCCGGCCGCCACGTTTACGGCTCTGAAGGCCGAGGTCCGTCCCGTGTACTTCAAACCCACGGGCAATTTCCCGGCGGCGCTGAGCGCTTTTCCGGCATCCTATGAAGATTTGATGGCGCTGGACGTCATCGTGATGATCAACGTGGATGCCGTGGCGCTGGAAGGCGCGGGCGAAGAGATGCTCGACGACTTTGTCCGGCACGGCGGCACGTTGGTCTATGGGGGCGACCTATGGGCCTATAGCCGCGGTAGTCTGAAGAACGGCAAGCTGTCCGCGTTGCTGCCGGTGACGTTCTCCGCCGGGAAGGACAAGGCGTCGAGTCTGAGGTTTCTCGAGAACGCCCAGGTTCTGCGGGGCGACACCCCGTTGGCGCCGGGAGCCGTGATGGCTTACACGGCGGAATCGTTTGGCGTCAAAGCCGATGCGCGGGTATTGGCGCGCTGTGGGACCGAGCCTGTGCTTGTTTCCCGGTCCGTCGGGCAGGGACGAGTGATTGCCATTACCGGCACAACGCTCGGCGAGGCGCCGCAAGGCGCCACGCTCTTCAATCGCACTCCAGCCTGGGCAGAGTTGTTGGCGGAGATTCTTGCCGGCGGCAGCACGTCAGGGATCGTGACGGGCCGGTTCGACAACGCGAGTATTACGCAGTCGTAGGGCGAAGAGTGTCGGTGAACCGGGGCGACGGAGAGTCAGAAAAGAGGGTGGCATGACAGGAAGACGGATGGGTGTCAGGGCGAAATCCGTTTTGGAGACGGCGGCGCGGTGGCGAGGCGGGAAGGATGACAATGGAGAAGTCGGCGATGAAACGTAAGACGCGGGGAGTCGCCATTCGGGACGAACGCAGGCAAATCGGCGGGGTCTTCCTCTCGCCCGGCTGGGTTGAGAACCCGGCGTTGGCGCAGACGTGGCTGCGGCAAATCGCCGACATGGGTTACGGATCGGCGCTTATCCTCATCCGGCATATGAGACGTACGGTGCTGGACCAGGCCGTCCATGAGGGCGAGTTCGAGTTTCACGTCCCCTTCCCCAACATGATGGGGAGTCAGATTCTCTTCGAGGAACTCTGCGCGGTGTTCCAGTTCCGAAAGGGCGGATACCGGCTGATCCCATCCGCCCGCATCTCCACAACGGCCATGCATGTCGGGGTCCCCAAACCTGGAGTCGTGCTGAAGGGGCGCATTTCCGGCAGGCTGTCGGGTAGCCGCGTCACCAACGTAAAGCAGCCAATGGTCACTTGATAAATCGTAAGAGTCTATATTGTAACGACTTAAACAAGTCAATAATCAGCAAGAAAGATTGTGTTGACAGCAGTAATTAGTGTAATTAGTATCCAGTCA
>JAQULY010000208.1 GCA_028718445.1 Kiritimatiellia bacterium | reverse complement strand
GGTTCGACCCCGGACGCAGGTAGGTGGTGATGTTGAACTCGGCGGGCAGCCGGCTGTCGGTGCTGAATCCCACCTCGCGGCCGTTGATCCAGAGGTAGAAGACCGAATCAACCGAATCGAAATGCAGGAAAATGTCGCGCCCTTCCCATGCGGGCGGGAGCTCGAAATCGGTGACATAGCAGCCCGTTGGGTTCGCCTGTGGGGCGCGTGGCGGGTCGCACGGGAAGGGATAGAGGACGTTGGTATAGATCGGCCGGTCAACCCCATGGAGCTGCCAGTTCGAAGGGACGGGGATATCGTCCCACGCCTCGACGGCGAAGCCGGGCTCGTAGAAGGCGGGTGCGGCGGCGGGAGTGGGGAACAGACGGAACTTCCACACGCCGTTAAGCCGCCGGACGTAGCGCGAGGCGCGCCGGTCGCAGGTGCGCGCCTGCTCGGGAGACTCGTAAGCGCCCCACGGTACGTGCGTCGGCTCGCGGTTGCGTTCGAGAAAGGCGGGCGATTGCCACTCGGGATCAGGTGTCATCATGTGTTGGGGTCAGCTAGCGTGTTCAACAACTGTGCGCCCGACCGGTCCCACCAAGCCAGGCACGAACGGAATGGATATTTCCGCAGCGCAGCGTCGCGGTCAAGCGCGAATCGGTGACAGCGCGAATCGGCGACATCAGGCAAAGGTTCAGTGAGATAGGGTGCGAGTGGGGCACATGTGAGCCGGAGCGATTTGTTGATTGTGCTATGGGGACATGGAGGCGTAGCACGGAAGCGGCGCGGATCGGGCCGGAAAGCCGGCGCGTGATCATGGGCCGGCTGCGGCGTCAGCGGGGACGGCGCAACCGCGAGGTTGGCGCCGCCCCCGCTTCCTTGCATCCGACCCATGCTGACGCGCCGTTTTCCGGTAACCCCGATCCGCGCCGCGCTTGTCCCCGGCGGCGGGACACGGGTACTTCGTCCGGTTCAGAAGCCGCCGCCGGGACGCTGACGGGCAGCGCCGACACCCTTGATCAATAGCCCGAAGCACCGTCTTGCGCGGTCGGCTCCAAGTCTAGCCGCTCACGCTCACATGCGCCCCACTCGCGCCACCATCTCACCCACTACGACATCAGTCTGAAAAGCACATCGCGATCACGCCGCGCAATGCGTGTGCATGGTCCAGCGCCACCAGGCGCGACTCGCAGCTTGTGGGCCATGGCCCCATTGACATAACCGCATCCTGCCTATATACTACTGATCAACTAGTTGAGCAGGGGGTACATGTTGAAGTGTGGGACCACCATCGCCGAGATTGCCGCGGAGGCCGGAGTCAGCAAGTCGGCGGTGAGTTATGTGCTCAATGGGCGCGCCAAGCGTATTTCCGCGGATACCAGCAAGCGCATCAGGGAGGTCGCGAAAAGGCTCGATTACCAGCCGAACGCGCTGGTGCGCGCGATTCAGACCAAACGTTCGCACCTCATCGGTGTGCAGTGGAACATGCTGAACGCCAGCATCTCATTCTTCGGTGAGGTCATGATGGGGATGCAGACCGTAGCCAGGGAGCGCGGCTACGATGTCCTGATGGCGCAGACCGGTCCGTCGCCTGAGGACAGCGAGAGGCAGATCCGGCGGTTCCGCGAACTGCGGGTGGACGGGATGCTGATCGCGCCATGTCCAGAATCGGCCGCCTGCTACGCCAGCGTCCAGGAGGCCGGACTGCCACTTGTGTTCGTGAACAACCGTGTGGCAGGCAGCGCCATTCCATATGTGCAGTCGGACGACGTGCTCGGCGCCAAGCTGGCGGTCCGTCATCTGATCGGGCTGGGACATCGGCGGATCGTCACCTTCACAAATGGTGAAAAGGGCAATTTTCCGATGTGGGAGCGGGCCGAAGGCTACCGGGCTGCCCTGCGCGAGGCCCGGATACCGGTCGCCCCGGATCTGATTGTCAACGCCGGCCACGAGTCGGCCGCCGAAGTCCGCGAAGCCGTCCGTTCGCTGTTGGCGCGCACCATGGTGTCGGCCTTCTTCCTAAGCACCGACCTCGCCGCCATCGCGGCCATGGAGGCGCTACGCGAAGCCGGCAAGCGTGTGCCGGAGGACGTGGCCGTGGTGGGATACGCCAATCTGAGTGAAGGCGCCCACGTGAACCCAAGCCTGACAACGGTGGATCAGAAGACCGCGGAAATGGGCCGGCTGGCGATGACCGTGTTGATCGACCGGATCGAGCATCCGGAGCGGCGGCATGCGCTCAGGAATGTGACCACGCCCGAACTGGTCGTGCGGGCGTCGAGCGGTACGGGAAGGCAAAGAGATACGAATTAACACAAGAGAGGAGATGCGCGATGAATAGCACAAAGAACAGACTCCGGGCGGAAGCGGTTCGGATACTGGCGGTGGTGATCGCGGCAGGGCTGGGACAGGCACTGGCCATGGATTTCAACGTGCCGGCGGGCGATTGGAATGTGGCCGAAAACTGGACCAATCCTGTGATGATTCCCGTGTCAACCAGCAATGCCTTTGTATTCGGGAACCGGAAGGTGACGATTTCCACTTCCGCGGAGGCCGCCTATCTGGGATTTGGCAAGGGAACCGCCGGGATGGGGGAGATTGTGGACGGCGCGTCTTTGACAGCGAATGAGATCTTCCTGGCGGACAAGAACTGGGCCGGCGGCAATGGTTTCGTGACGCAATCGGGCGGAACGGTTACGGCCGGGACACTCTTCATGGGCCAGGGAGCGGTAGCCTGTTACACCCAGCAGGCGGGCGTCGTTCACTTGCCTTCGGATTACCCGGGCGGACTGATCATTGGCCGCGGTGGCTATTCCGAGTACGTCATGCATGAAGGCGTCTTGTCCTATAAGTACATGATGACCGAGAATGGCAGTTCCCCAATGGCAAGATTCGTGCAGTACGGCGGAATCGTGACTAACGACGGGGCCAGTCGTATCCACCTTGCGTTCAGCCAGGACACAACGAACAGTCTCTATTGTCAATACGGTGGCGCAACGTATGTCGGCGAACTGATGATTGGCCGCAACATTGGTTCAAGGGCGGCTTATATCATTACGAACGGTGTGCTGCGGGCTGGCGTGATATATTCTCCAATGCCCAACGTGGGGGCTCTAGGGGAAATGCAGATCAGCGGCTCAGCCACGATCGTGGTCGGCGTAGCGTACCTTGGGTCGTATGGTAACCTCAGTGGGGGCGCCGCGACCAGCGTGTGGAACCAGACCGGCGGCTCGGTCAGCAATACGGGTAATATGCTTATCGGGTACGGGGCCAATAATCACGTGATCAATTTCACGTTGGCAGGCGGCGATCTGTACGCGGCTCGGATTCTGGCGGGCGTCGGCAGTGCCTACACCAGCGGCATCGTGCTGAACTTCACGCAAATGGGGGGCGTCCTCAGGACGGGCCAGGACATCGAACTGCCATATGGCCCAACGCTCAATACCATCTGGAGCATGCAGGGCGGAATGGTACAGACTCGCGACGTCATGTTTGGCCGCGCCCCCGGAGCCACGGGGCGCTGGGACATCGCCGGTGGAACGGTAAATATCACGAACCTGTACTTGGGATCGGATGTCGGCGCGGAGACCAACAATTTGACCATTAACCTTTCCGGCGGCTTACTGGTCTCGCGGTACACAGCGTTAGGATTCGGCGGGCAGGGTACCTATACGATCAATCAGATGGGCGGCACCAATCTGGCCGTCTCAGAACTCAGTCTCGGAAGGAACTCTGGCGCGGATGCCACCTATCACATCAGCGGGGGCCGTCTGGTGGTTGGGACTCTTAGTGTGGGTTCCACTCTCGGCAGCGTCACAAACAGCGTGGGACGCTTCCATGTGATTGGATCGGCGCCGCAAGTCGAAGCCGCCTCCTATGTGCAATGTGCCCCCGACCGAGGTCAAAGCACCTTGGAGCTGACGCTGGACCGGAACGGAGGCATGCGGCCGATCGTCGTCAGCGGAACGGCGACATTGAACGGAATTCTGTCGGTCGGTTTGACGAACAACGTGAAGTTTGACCCGGGCACGGTGGTGACGGTGATGACCTATAACGCCAAATCAGGCGCGTTTGCCCAAGCCAATCTGTTGGACGGACTGGATTGCCGCGTGAACGTGCTCGCCAAGATGATCACCCTGGACAAGCTGAGGCCCAGCACGCTCCCCGAGACGATCATCACGATCCGGTGAGCATGAGAAAATCTCGTATCCCAAGTAGCACTGGACGCATGTGGCCGCCACCTATGACGGCGTGAAGACCGTGTTTTATGTCAATGGCGAACCGGTTGCATCCAAGGAGTGCCCCAAAGGCAAGAAAGGGCTGATGAAGATCAACCATCCGCTCAAGATCGGCGGCCATAGCACGTTTTTCAAGGGACTGTTATCATGCTCAAGTAGTCGCGGCGCCAGGAGCGCCGGGCTTAACGTGGTTCAATACCGGAGGAAGGAGCACACAAGCCGTCGGAGAATCGTCTCGACACGCGATGGGAGCGTAACCGCTTCGCGTTTCCGGTCGGAATCGTGATCGATTCCGCTCCCCGGACGGCGCGTGTAGTGACGATGTCGAGACGGCTCATACCTATGAAGAGACTGCTACAGACTATCATCGTTACATCCGCCGTTGTGGCCGCCACCGGTACGCATGCAGCTGCGGACGGCAGCCTTATGCTTGTGGAAAACGGCCAACCGAAGGCCACGATCATTCTGGCGACGAACGCGACCTGTTCCGCCCAGTTCGCCGCATTCGAGCTGCGCGAACACGTGCGGCGCATCACGGGCGCGGAACTGGTCATCACGAACGAACTGGCGCCAGTCAGCGGCGCGCGCATCTTCGTCGGTCCCAGCCAAGCCTCCGAGGCTCTCGGCCTGCCGGGCCCGGCGTTGGGGCCCCAGGAGTACCTGGTCGCCTTCCGCACGAACGCGCTCGCGCTTCTCGGTCGGGATGCGCCCAACTACCGGGCTGTAAAGTACGACGCCAACGATCCTTTTGCTTTTGGGACTTGGCCCGATTTCTACGAGGAGCATGCCACTTGCTACGCCGTCTACGACTTCCTGGAGCGGTTCTGTAACGTGCGTTGGTTCCGCCCGGGTGAAATCGGAACCGTCACGCCACAAAACCGGACCCTGGTCGTCAGTGGCGCCGATGTCCGTGGCTCTCCGGAATGGAAGTACCGTCAACCGTCCTATGCCACCGGCAACAGCGAAATATACGACGTCATGTCCGGCCTGTGGGAATCACCGAAACACGACAGTCGCTACGCGGAGATGGATCGCCTGGCTTTTCCGAATCTCCAACACTGGGGCTATGGTTCGGGTAATTACATCCACGCCAAACGCGGCGAGATGCGCCTCTTCCTGCATCGCCTTCGGACGGGCGGCGAACCCTACGCCTGCAATCATTCCTTCTACGGCTTCTACGATCGGTTCTGGGGGAAAGCGAAGGACCCGGAACGCGCCAAGCGGTTCGTCGAGAAGAAACCCAAGTGGTTCGCCCAGGGGTACGAAGGCCTGCCCCCGCAGATGTGCTACAGCAGCAAGGAGTTCGTGCGCCAGGTGGTGCAGGACGCGCGGGACTACTTCGACGGCAAGGGAATGAAGCCTGGCGCCCAGGCCGCCGGCGACTATTTCGGCATCGAGCCGATGGACAACGACAGCTACTGCAAGTGCGCCCGCTGCCAGGCGCAGGTGGATTCAGAGGCGGCGACAAACACGGAGTTCAGTACGGGCAAGTGGAGCGAGTATTGGTTTGGCTTCGTGAACCAAGTGGCGCGGGAGATCCGAAAGAGCCATCCCGACAAGTTCATCTCCACGCTCGCCTACGCGGGTCACGCCTATCCGCCGAAGAAGATCAAACTTGAGCCCAATGTCACCGTCGGATTCTGTCTGCACATGCGGAATATCTGGGGCAAATCGCTCCAGGAAAACGATGTCGCGCTTTTCAAGGCCTGGGCGGACAACAACCGGGGTCGCCGGTTCTTCCTCTTTCCATACTACTGCTTCCCCGCCGAGAATGCGCAGTGCGGGCGTTTCCACTGCTTCCCGGGCTTTTTCGCGCATGGGATCGGGGCATGGTTCCAACGCTTCCATGAAGCCGGCGTCCGCGGCGCGTATTTCTGCGGTTGGGGACAGGATGTCGAAGCCTATGTCACCGGGCAACTCTGGAACGATTCCACGAGGAACGTGGATGCGATTCTCAATGACTACTTCACGCGCTACTACGGCGCGGCAGCCCAGCCAATGCGCGATCTGTATCTGGCCATCGAGAGAATTTACTCGACGCCGGAGTCGTATCCGCCGGGGTTCCGAAGTCACCAAACGGAGCAGATCGCTTGGGAAAACCTCGGCGCGGAGCCAAGGATGCGGCAACTGGCGGAGCTGATGGAAGCGGCGCGGCGGGCCGCCACGACCGATATCGAGAAGCAACGCGTGGCTCTTTTCGAGCAGAGTACGTGGGACTACATGGTCGCCGGACGAAAACTGCATTGGGCTCGGGAAGCGCAACGACTCCCCCGCGGGTCCCGGTTCCTGCGGGTGACACCGCTTGCGGAACCCGTTGCCGGCCAGGATCCGGCCAAGATCGCATGGCCGTCCCCATCGCTCACGGACACGTGGCAGACGGAGTGCGGTGAGCCGACCGGAGCGCCCATGAACGTGCGGCTGACTCACGACAACCGTAATCTCTATGTTCAGTTCAACGACCCTGCCGGAGTTCCTGCCGCAGCCGGATGGGAAATGATTTTCGCCGGGCGGCCGGCGTTGCCGGCCTACCGTTTGCGCGTGTCGCCGAACGGCGAGTGTGCCGTCTCAGCCTACGGCGATCGCGCGGCGTGGACTTGCCGTGCCGTCGCCACGGTTGCCCCGTCCTCTGACGGAGGGCGTACGGCGACCATTCGAGTGCCGTTCGACGATTTGCTGCCCGGCGGCGTCGAGGCTGGCTGGCATTTCTGGGCCAACCTCGTTCGCCGCGCTTCGGACGGCAATCACTGGGTCTGGCGTCCGAATGTCGTCGGCGCTGAGGAGCCGGAATGGCTGGGGACGATCCACCTGGACGGCCCGCCGGGGACGGAAGCGGTTCCCAGGACATCCGTCACTGGGCCGAAGAGACTGCCTCCGGTCGAGATCGCGGCTGGCGCAACCGTGGAGACGGTTGACGTCGTGAACCTGAATTTCGCGCCGACTAACGCGCTTCACGGCAGGCCATTTGTCGTAGAGACGAATGGCGTCTACGTTCACCATCGCAATCAGTGCAACGCGCCGGAAGGCAACAAGGCGTTGACGGACGCATGGAGCGCCCGCGCGCCCGTTGACGACTTGATTGCGGAGGGCGTCCCCGAAGTCAGCCTGCGCTGGGATCTGGGACCGGTTCCGGCGGAAGGCCGCAAGTTGAAAGCTCTCCGCGCGTGGTGGAGTATGGAAGATGGCGCTCGCAACGGCATTCACGCGAAATTCGCCGTGCGCGATGCGAAAGATGGAACCTGGAGAGAAACCGGTGGATATCTGACCGTGCCGCCGGAAGCTTCTGTCGGCAACACCTACAAGGTGCTGACTCTGGACGGCGCCATACTGCCGGCATGCGACTTTGATGCGGTTCGCATGACGGACGCTCGCAGTCTGACCAGGCAATCCAACACACGGTGGGTGGAGATCGAGGTCATCACGGCCCCCGCCGACAAACCGTAATGGCTCAGAAGCTGTCAGAGAATTGGCGGCCCTAACACGTTCTCACGTAGAAAGGGACAAGAAGACAATGGAAAGACGCGGATATGCAGTTGGCGCGGTGTCGCGGGTCGTGCTTGGCCTCTGTGGCGTTCTCTTGGTGTCGCGGAGCGGGTGGAGCGCCTCAGCCGGCGACCAGGCGGTCACGTTGACGCTTTCGGCGCCGCAGCCGTACCAGGTAATTCAACGAGATGAGCACGGTCAGGGACAGATTCCCGTCAAAGGGATCTGCACCGGACACGTCACCCGCGTCGAGGCCCGGTACGAGATCCTGGCGAACACGGCGGCACAGAGCGGGCTCTGGCGGCGCTGGTTTGGACGCGGCCGTTCTGTTCGTTCCGCATGGTCGTGCGTATGCACGAACCCCATCAACGGCGTTGTCGCCGGCACGCTCTCCGTTCCTGCCGGAGGGTGGTATCGAGTAACCGTGCGCGCGCTTGACGGTAAGAAGGAAGTGGCCCGGCGGGTGGTGGAGAAGGTGGGGGCTGGAGAGGTGTTCATTACGGCGGGGCAGTCGAACGCGGGAAACTACGGGTGGCCTCGGCAGACGCCGGTCGAAGACCGTGTCGCGACGCACTGCGCTTGGTGCGAGGCGTGGCGGCACGGTTACGACCCTCAACCGTGGGGCGGTGGGACGGGCGGTTCGCCCTGGCCGGCGATGGAAGACGCGTTGGTTCGCGCGCTCGATGTGCCGGTCGCAGTCATTTCTTTGTCGGCGGGAGGAACGTCGGTGTCGAATTGGCTGCCTTCCAGCAAGCAGTGCTATGGCAGTCTGCCACGCGCCCTGAATTTCGTGGGACCGCATGGCGCAAGGGCGATTCTGTGGCACCAGGGGGAGTCGGACGCCTATCTGGGTACCTCGGCGGACGAATACGCCCAAGGGATGGGGGAAATCATCGCCCAATCGCGGAAGGACGCCGGGTGGGATATTCCCTGGGGAATCGCCCTGGCTTCGTTCTTGCCGGAGAATCCCAACAATCCCCCCCCGGAAAGGCCCGGGCCGCCTCGAGAATGGAGCCATCGTTCGCGAAGGTCAGAAGAAGTCCTGCCTTATTCCGTCAGTGTTCCAAGGACCGTTGACGGACGATCTGACCGGTCCGGAGTGGCGGAGCGACACGATTCATTTCAATGCCAAAGGGTTCCGTGAGCATGGCCGACGCTGGGCGGAATGCATCCTCGCCACTTTCTTTCCGGGTGTTCCGACCAATGCCGTGAGGGGGGCGTCCCCGGGGATGTCGCTTTTGTCGCCTCAGTCGGGTCACGTGGCCCAACGCGATGCACAGAACCGCGCTGATGTGCCGGTGAGCGGGAATTTCGAGGGCGCGCTCTCACGAATCGAGGGTCGTTGGACGCCGATGCCGGGCGGGGATCCGTCGCCGTGGACCTTG
>JAQULY010000207.1 GCA_028718445.1 Kiritimatiellia bacterium | reverse complement strand
AAGACCGCTTTAAGATCGTCGTCGATTCGCGCGGGGTCATGACCGTTGACGAGACCGGCGTGAACGGTGACGAGTTCCGGCTGCATTTGGCCGGCCAGTACGGGGGTGGTTCCGGCACGTTCTGGAAGACCGCCGAGTGCCAGGATCTGCCGGAGGCGCTGGACATTGGCGCGGTGGTGGACGGCAAGCAGGGCAAGGCCTATCGGTTCGAGGGCTACGCGGTTCGTCTCCCCAACTCGGGCGCCTACAATGTGTCGAACGGATTGACCATCACCGCGTGGGTGAATCCCGTAACGCTGGGCGGCTTCCTTCTGAGCCACGGGTTCACCCGCTACAGCGGTTTCTATGGCGAGGATCATGTCTACAGTCTGAACGTGATGCCGGACGGTCACCTCTGGTTCGAGCTCAGCGAGAATAGCGGCAACCGCCACTCCTACGACCCCACCGGCATCAAGCTGAGCACGAACCGGTGGCAGCATGTGGCCGCGATCTACGATGGGACAACCATGCAGATCTACATTGATGGACGGAAGGCGGGCCGCGGTCGGGTAGACAAGAACGTCGCGATCCGCAACATGTTCGGCGTCGGCCGGCCCCTTGATTTTGGCAAGGGCTTTCACGGCGCCATGGACGAAGTCCGCCTCTACGGTCGCGCGCTGAACAAGGCCGAGATCACTGCGCTGGCGGCATCCGCGCCGCTGACGAGCGGCGCGGGCGATCTCTCGAAGGGCTTGATCAACCACTGGAGTTTCGATAGGCCGGACGGCGCGTTCTGGGACATGACCTGCCAGCAGGGCTTTACGGTCAAAGGAACGCGGCCGGACGGCTCCGCCCTCACCATGACCGTGCGAGTCACGGGTGACGCGCTGTCCTGCGATTACGTGTCCGACAAGCCCCTGACGCTGAACGGCGGCTTCCCTGCCGTGCCAGAGGCCAACTGGTTCCGCTCGCGGGCCAAGGACGGAACGGAAATTCAGGGCGAGTTGTGGGGAACATTCACCAACCTGAACCTATACAACTTCGTTGAGTACACGCTTCTGGAGCGTCGCCTGCGGTTCGGTTTCGGGCCGGAAAGTCCGCTCGCGGTATCCCCGTGCGAATCGTTCTGGAAGCCGGCCAGTTTCACGCTGTCCTCCAGCAAGGAGGGCAACGCCCACGCGATCCGTTTTTCCGTGCGGAGCCTGCTTCCATGGAAGGCGCCTTTGGCGGCCGCCAATGCGCCGGTCGTCACCCGCCCGTTCGACCGGAGCAAACTGACCGTCGCCTCGGCGCAAACGACCGTGGAACTGACGGCGCCAAACGGAGGGCCGGCAATTTTCAAACACGACGAGAAGGTGGCCTTGCGAATGACGCTCTCCGCTGACGCGCGGAAAACCCTTGCCGGACAGACGGCCGAGGCGCGCTGCGTCGACGCGCTCAGCGACACCGTGGTGGAAACGCTGCCGGTCGGCGAGATCAAAGATGGCGCCTGCGACCTGGCGCCGAAGCCCGTGCAACAGGGCCCCTACCGGATCGAGGTGTGGAGCGGGGGCAAGAAGCTCGGCGAGGCCGAGTTCGCGGTGGTCGGTCCCGTCGAACAGCGTAAGGTCGGGCCGCTGGACAAGAATCCGTTCGAGCTGCGCGAGGTGGACCGAATCGAGTGCGCCGATGACAACGGCAAGCATGAGTTCTACGCCACCGCTCCGGAACAGGCGAAGACCATCGAAGTGCCCGGCGTAGGCAAGTGCCTCGTCAACCAGGAACTGCCGCCGAAAGTGCATGGCGGCGACAGCGGACACGCGTGGATGGCCTATCGCGTCAACAACCTTGCCAAGGACAAGCCGCACCTGCTGGTCGTGGAGTACCCCGACACCGACGACATGATCGTCGGCATCACCATCCTGCATTCGCTGATCCCACCGGATTGTCCCAAGGACAAGGACGGCCGTCCCATCGTCACGCCCCAGAGGGTGGCCGACTATCTGAAGTCCACGAACAAGCGTCCCGAGCAGAACAACTACGCCTCCACCACCTGCGGCTATGTGAGCGGCAACGGTTACCCGCTCAGCGGCAAGCGCCAGACGATGAGCGCCGTGTTCTACCCGGCCGACGATTGGGCGGTGATCCAGTTCGACAACTACAGCTATATCAACCCCAAGCCGATGCGGATCTGCCGGATAACGGTTTCGGAGATCGTGGACGACTTGCCGATGGTGGACGCCCCTCATCTGACCAACGACCGTATTTTCGGAAACTACGCCGAAGACATTCGAATGATCCCGGCCCTGAGCTTTGGGATGAGCGGGGTGCTACGGGGCGAGATGGGCCCGTATGGCTCCACCACCCCCGGCAAGGCCTACAAGTGGTTCTACGTCATCGCGGAGCGGCTGGTGAAGTACATGCGGTTCCGCGGCGAAAACACCTGGTTCGGCGGCGTGGTTCGTTACGGCACGGCGTACTATCCCTCGCAGGTCTGCCAGAGCGGCAAGGAAGACCTCTTCTTCCCGCTGTATGCCCGGATGTTCGAGGAGAACGGGCTTACCATCGTGCCTTCGCTGGCCTACATGAACAGCTTCCCGCTGCGCCTCCAGGACCGGTACACGAGCTACGACGCGGCTCAAGGCGCGGACACGCCCTTGCAGATCACCGAGTTCGGGGAGTTCAGTTATCCCATCTTCACCCGGGGCCGCGCCCCCAATCCCCTGCACCCCGCCCTGCGCCATGCGATGGATGAAATGGCGGCCGAGATCGCCGGGCGGTACAAGGACTACCCGGCGATAAAAGGGGTCATGTTCCTGGCCACCGTCAACGGCGGCGCCTTCCCGCCGTCATACTTCGGGCCGGCATTCCTCAATCCGGCGGACGCGGACTACGATTACGACAACGCCAACTACCTGACCTCGTATGACGACTACACCATGCGTCAGTTCGAGACGTCTACGGGAATCAAGGTGCCAGTGAGCGGTGAGCGCGATCCCCGACGCTTTGCGGAACGCCGCGAGTGGTTGCTCAAACACCAGAAGAAGGCCTGGACGGATTTCCGCTGTCAGGCCATCGCGGATACCTGGGACGTGATCGCCCAGGCGGCCCGGCGCGCCAACCCGCGGCTGGAATTGTATGCGGGCGAAATGGGGCAAAACGTGGCTGTGGCGTTCACGGCGGACAAACGCAAGCTCACCGCCCGCGACGCTTTCGGCGCGGCGGGTTCCGCCGTCATGGCTCCGCGCAAGTCGGGGAAGGCGGTGCTCGGTTGTTATTTCAACCCGATGAACGGTGATGCCGACGGTTTCTGGCTAAGAGTCAAGACCGACCAGATTCCCCGCTACAACAGCATGAACTTGGATCCGAGTATGGACGAATTCCTCGGAGCCAACAATCGCATCGGCGCTTACCTTGGACGGGCGTTCTTCGAGTCTCCCAGCCGGCCTTATGCGCCCGACCGTCCCTGGTATCACAGCAGACTGTGGTCCTGCCGGTACCCGCTGGCCGGCAATCGCGGCAGCCAGCTCGACTACGCGGTGATCCTCTCGCGCTGCACGCCGCTGTATCTCTGCCACGTCTGGGTCGACGGGTGCCTTCCGGCCGGTTACGAAGCAGATTTCCGCGAATTCACGTCCGCCTATCGCGCCATACCGCTGGGCCAGTACAAGACGGTGTTCACGGAAGGCTATCCGGGTATTACGGTACGTAGCGCCACGGTGGGAGACAAGACCTGCTTCTACGCGGTCAACACGGATGCCAAGCCGCGCACGGCCGAGGTGAAGATCAAGGGCAAGCTGAAGGAACGCACCGTCGGCTATCCGGCGCTGGCCCGGGCAGACGGTCGTTGGCCGATTGCCCTCGAACCCTACGCCCTGCGGGTCTTCGAAGTCGCCAAGGGAAAAGTCCTTCAGGTAGGAGTCAAGATCGAGGGCGTTGGCGCTGCCCGTCAGCGTCCCGGCGGCGGCTCCTGAACCGGACGAAGCACCCGCGTCCCGCCGCCGGGGGCAAGCGCGGCGCGGATCGGGATTACCGGAAAACGGAGCGTCAGCATGGGCCGGCTTTCCGGCCCGATCCGCGCCGCCTCCGTGCTACGACTCCGTGTCCCCATAACACAATCAACAAATCGCTCCTGCTCACATGCACCCCACTCGCACCCAATCTCACATCTCACTGCCCCATTTCGCCGGCACGCGCGATTGCCATGGACGCGAGAAACGGCGCGCGCTAGAGTCATCGGCACATCTACAGGGAGCAGGCATGCGGATCACGACAGGATTACTGGACCACATGGTGTTGCAGCGGAACCGGAAGAACGTCAGCGAAGCCGATTTCTCCGGAGTCTGCGAAGCGCGAGGACCGGTCAAGGCCACCGTACGACAAGGCAAACGCGTGGTGAAGGGCTTTGACGGTGTCGGCGTGGGAGTGGCGGCGCGCGGCAAGATCAGCGGTTGTCTCAAGGGGTTGCCGGCGGGTGGACCGTACGACATTGAGCTGAAGGTGGCAGCCGTCAAGTGCACCGTCAGGGACGTGCTGGTGGGCGACGTGTGGCTGTTGGGCGGGCAGTCTAACATGCAGGGGTGTGGCCTGTTCCCACGGCGGCCCCCGCCCGTGCATGCGCAAGTGCGTGCGTTCTACATGGATGACCGCTGGGCGCCCGCCAAGGACCCCATCCACAATTTGTGGGAGTGCGTAGACCCCGTGCATGTCACGCTCTGCGGCGGTCGGCCACCGAAACCCGCACCGGACTGGGGCGTCTGTCCGGGGCCTGCCTTTGGCGCCGAAATGCGTCGCCTGACAGGCGTGCCACAAGGAATGCTGGCCTGCGCGCACGGCGGCACCAGCATGTCTCAGTGGGATCCCAAGCTCAAGCAGGAGGGCGGCAAGAGCCTCTATGGCGCGATGATCCGCCGGTTGGCGAAGAACGGCCACCGGGTGGCGGGATTGGTCTGGTACCAGGGATGCAGCGACGCCAGCGCCGAGGCAGCCCCGTTGTACACGCAAAGGATGAAGAATTTCGTGGCGGCACTGCGGCGCGACAGCAGGAACCCGACGCTGCCGGTCGCGATCGTGCAGATCGCGCGGGTGATCGGGTGGTCTCCCGCGATCGCGGTGCATTGGAACTCGATCCAGGACCAGCAGCGACGGCTGCCGTCCGCGATCAAGGCACTGGCAACGGTGTCGGCGGTTGACCTGCCGCTGGATGATTGCATCCACATCAGCGGGGAGGGCCAACAGGTGCTCGGGGTGCGCTTGGCGCGAGCCATGCAGGTTCTGCGGGGTGACCGAAAGGCGGGACTGCCGCCGATCGAGCTTGGGAGAGTATGGGTGGAAACCGAGCGCGGTCTGGCGGTGGTGAACGTGGAGTTCAGGAACGTGCTGGGAGGTCTCTGCGCCGAAAGCCGCCCGACTGGGTTCACGCTTGTCGATGACGATGGCGCCAACCACATCATCGCCACCCAAGTGGAAGGCCGGAGGGTGCGGATACGCAGCACTCTAACGCCTCTAACGATCTTCAACGCCAGGCTTTTCCACGGATACGGCACGGACCCATACTGCAATATCCACGATGAAGGCGGGCGCGCGCTACCGGCATTCGGTCCGGTGCCGACGGGAATACCACGGGCAGCGACGCCGTTCATTCGCGAGCTGAGGGTCAGCGCCGCCCAGCCGTCGGCCGGCAAACTTGAGGCACTGGAATTGCCGGCGACGCTTGATGGCCTGGGGATGCGGCGACGGACTTTTCGGAATCTTCCTGAGGGGTTCTGCGACATGCATCGCGAACTGCAAAAGGGGCAGGACGAACTTCTCTACTATGCCTGTCGCATTGCCTGTCCGGTAGCGATGTCGTTGGCGGTGATGGTGGGGTATGACGGGCCGGTCAAGGTCTGGGTGGACGGAACGCAGCTCTACCATGATCCGAATGGCGTGAATCCGGCCGTGCCCTGCAAAGGGATGGGGCGCTTCAAGGCGTCCGCGGGCGAGCACGAGATCGTGGTGGCGTTGGGCAGCAATCAGGGGGCAGCCTGGGGCATCTTCCTGCAACTCGAGCGCCTGGGACTGACCAAGCGCCAACTGATCAAGGAACCTCCCGCCTACGCGATGCCCACTATCCTGGGATAGCGGCGGCGTTCGACGTCCTACCGACGGCCAGGCAGCACGGTGTCGCGGGCGAAGGGCTGCTTGCCGGCATAGTCGAGCGTGTAGTGCAGACCGCGGCTTTCGTGGCGCAAGCGGGCGCAACGCACGATCAACTCGGCCACATCGGCCAGGTTGCGCAGATCCAGTGTGTCGCCTGTGACCAGGTAGTCGAAGTAGTATTGCCGGATTTCCTGGCGCAGGTTGCGGATGCGCCGGCCGGCGCGCTCCAGACGCTTGGCCGTGCGGACGATGCCGACGTAATCCCACATGCAGGTGCGCACCTCGCTCCAGTTGTGCGTCACCACCACCAGCTCGTCGCTCGGCACGGCGTGGCCGCTCTCCCAGTCGGGGATGCGCACGGCCGCCCCGGCCGGGGGTTTGCGCCCCCCCAACCGTTCGGCCATGGCGTGGGCGCAGACCAGCGCCTCCAGCAGCGAGTTACTGGCAAGGCGGTTGGCGCCGTGCAGTCCGGTGCAAGCGACTTCGCCGACCGCCAGCAGCCCCTCCACGCTGGTGACACCCTCGACCGTCGCGCGGATGCCGCCGCAGCAGTAGTGCGCCGCAGGCACGACCGGGACCAGATCGGTTGCCATGTCTATGCCGAACTTCAGGCAGGTGTCGTAGATGTTGGGGAAGCGATTCTTCAGGAACTCGCGGGACTTGTGGCGGATATCGAGACAGCAATAAGGCGCGGCGGTACGCTTCAACTCGGCATCAATGGCTCGGGCCACGATGTCGCGCGGCGCCAGCGAACCGCGCGGATCGTACTGCTTCATGAACGGACGCCCCTCGCGGTCCACCAGTTCCGCCCCTTCCCCACGCACCGCTTCGCTGATCAGGAAGTTCTTGGCCTGCGGGTGATAGAGACAGGTCGGATGGAACTGAATGAACTCCATGTTGGCCACGGAAGCGCCGGCGCGCCAGCCGATCGCCACGCCGTCGCCGGTGGCGATGTCGGGGTTGCTGGTATAGAGGTAGACCTTGCCACAACCGCCGGTCGCCAGCACCGTCCAGGGCGCGCGAATGGTGAAGATGCCGCCGTTGACGGGATCGAGGGCGTAGGCGCCGACGCAACGGTTCGCGCCCGGCAGCCCGAGCCGCCGCGTCGTCACCAGATCTATCAGGCGGGCATGCTCCATGATGCGGATGTTGGGATGCTGCTGCGCGTGGCGCAGCAGCACCGACTCGACACGCTGTCCCGTGATATCGCCCGCGTGCAGCACGCGCCGGTGGGTGTGACCGCCCTCGCGGCCGAGGTCGTACCCCTGCCGCCCGCCTTCGGCGGGATTGAAACTGACCCCCAGGCTCTCCAGTTCGGCGATGCGCGCCGGGCCGCCCTCGACAATGCGCCGCACGACGGCCTCGTTGCAGAGCCCCGCGCCAGCGTCCAGTGTGTCGGCCACGTGCCGCTCGAAGCTGTCCCCCTGCTCCATCACGCAGGCGATGCCGCCCTGAGCGTAGTTACTGTTGCTTTCCGCGGAGGCTTTCTTGGTGATCAGCAGCACCCGTCCATGCGGCGCCAGGTGAATGGCGCTCATCAACCCGGCAATGCCGCTGCCGGCAATCAGATAGTCGCACTCGACTGTATTCATCACGGCCTTTCTTGACACCCGTGCGGTTCGCGGCGATAGTAGCACATTACTGCTCAATTCGGACAAGCAGGGAGTGTTCCCAGACATGATTCGCGCCAAGGTCATAGGCGCCACCGGCTACGGCGGCGTGGGTATTATCGAGCTGTTGTTGCAGCATCCGCAGGTCAAGTTGATCGCGCTCGTCGCGCGCGAGGACGTGGGCCGCACGATCAGCCAAGTATATCCGCATCTCACGGGCTTCTGCGATCTCCCGGTGCTGGCGCCCGACGACCCGCGCGCGCAGGCGCCGGCCGACGTGGTCTTCTGCGCCACGCCCGACGGTGTGGGCATGCAGATGGCGCAAGACGTGCTGGACGGCGGCGCGCGGTTGCTGGACTACAGCGGCGATTTCCGTTTCGCCTCCGCCGAAGCCTACGCCGATTACGCCACCCGCATCGGCCGCAACCCAACCCACGCCTCCCCGCACCTGCTGGGACGGAACGTCTACGGACTCTCGGAGTTGCACCGCGACGAAATCCGCCAGGCGCCGATCGTCGGCAACCCCGGCTGCTTCGCGGCCAGCTGCATCCTGGGTCTCGCTCCCGCCATGCGCGCCGGCGCCATCGAGCCGCTGGGCGTCATCTGCGACTGCAAGACGGGTGTCTCCGGCGCGGGCAAGAAGGTCAACGCCTCGTTCCACTACCCGGCGCGCTACGAACAGATGAATGCCTACAAGCTGGCCGGGCACCAGCACGTCTGCGAGGTGGAGCACGAGCTTTCGCGTCAGGCCGGGCAGGATGTGCGCGTAACCTTCACCGCCCACGTGATGCCGGTCTGCCGCGGCATTCTCTCGACGCTCTATGGTACGCTCGCGCGGCCGCTGACCGAGGCGGAGGCGCTGGACCTCTACCGCGACTTCTATCGCGACAGTCCCTTCGTGCGCATCTTCGACAGCCAGGCACCCATCGGCACGCTGCATGTCCGCGGCACCAATTTCTGCAATCTGACGGTCAGCGTGGATCAGCGCTGCCGTCGTCTGCGCATCGTTTCGCACATAGACAACCTGATGAAGGGACAGGCCGGCTCCGCCCTTCAGAACATGAACATCATGTTCGGCCTGCCCGAAACCACGGGACTGATGCGTCCGGGCGCATATCCCTGACGCCACGCAAGCCGAGGAAACGCCATGTCCAAATCCGTCAAGCATCACAAGGCCGGACGTCCCCGTCCGGGACTGGGTCGCGGCTTGGGCGCCCTGATCGGCGCGCCCGAGGCGGAAACCGGCGCCACTGGCGCCGGAACATCAGACCCAGCCGCGTCCTCGCCCGCCGCGCCCGCGGCGCCCGCGCCATCCGGCGGCGCCGTCCAGCCGGAGACGCCTGCCGCTTCACGGGTTGTGCGACTGCCCGTCGCGGATCT
>JAQULY010000206.1 GCA_028718445.1 Kiritimatiellia bacterium | reverse complement strand
GGGACGCAGGAACAGCGGACGCAGATCATGCGCCGCGATCCACTCGGCGGGAACCAACGGACTGCTATAGGCGATTGCCGGCATCTCGCGCTTACCCCCCGACAATCATCGCCGCGCCCCGCGCACGGTCTCGAAGAGCGCTTCAAGGCGCATGGCTAAACGTGCGTCATCGCTGGGCGAATAGTCGGTTTCGACGCGCAGGTACGGCAGCCCCAACTCCTGCTCGGTCAGGCGGCGCGTGTATGCCGATTCGACATCGTAGGTCAGGCACGACTGCCAGATGAGCTCGACGATGCACTCCGCGCGGAAGTCGTGCGCAAAGCGCCGCAGCTTGTCGCGCCGCCGTTCGTTGGGAGTCATGATCGAACATGGCAGATGGAAGTAAGCATCCGCCAGCGCCTCGATGGGATCGCCGGAATCCTCGGGAATGTCGTCAGCGATCGGCTTGATGCCGGTGCAGTTCTCCTGGCAGACCACCAGACCTCCGTGGTTCTCGATCAGCTCCACAATGCGTTCGGCACCATGTGGGGTCGGCACGCCCGTGAGCAGCACGCGCACGCTGCCTTGCGGCGGACGCTTTGCGGCCGCACGCCGCGGCAACGTGGCGAGGGCGCGTTCGTAGGCGGCCAGGTCCTTCGGCAGGCAGGAGATGAGGCTCTTTAGTTCCAGCAACTCGCGTCCGCTCAGCGGCGGTGTGTCGTCACGCATCATCTCAGCCAGGCCTCGTCTCAGGCTTCTTTCGCGGTTCATCGCGCGAATGGCATCGCGCAGACGCGCGTCCGTGATCTCCGCGCCCAGACGTCGCTCCAGTTCGCCGCGCAGTTTCCGCAGTTCGGACATCCAGTGCGCACGCGCGTCAGGATCTTCAGGTTTCTGCGGCAGTTCCAGAACATACATCGGGTGTCGTTCCGCCAGCAGTTCGTACATCTTCTTCTTGCCGTCGCAGGTGGTCTCAGCCACAAGCAGATCGGCCATCTCGAGAAAGGGATTGGCTTGGTTGACGCTGTATCCAAAGGTTGACTTGATCAGCGGGCAGAGGTTGGCCGGCAGGTGCGCTTCGGCTGCCGGAATCATTTTGGCCGATCCGCCGCAGAGGCAGACCGGGAGCGCGCCGGCGGCTATGATCAACTCGCGCGGCGTGTACTCGCACATGATGCCGACGACCTTGCCGCCGGATTCCTTGGCCTTGGTGGCGGACTCGTAGCAGTGTTCCACCATGTCCTCAAACCAGGAGATCGCGGATTCTGGCATGATGCGTTTCCTTTCCGGTGTGGTTCGTGAGCCGGCGCGGAGCGGCCGCGTATCGCGTTCAGCCAAGCTTGCGGGCAACGAAGCGCCCCTGGGCGATCTTGCCGGAGGAGGCGAGTTGCCGCGTGAAGAGCATCTCGCCGCCCAGCTTGTCCATCAGTTCCCGGTCATACCCGATGCAGCGCAAGGCGTCATAGGTGAGTTGCCGATTCAGCATATCCAGGTAGAGATCCACATGCGGCGTGAACTGGCCGGTGTCTTCCGCGCACAGCACTTCGCACCCGCTACGCTCCAGTAGCGAGGCGTACTCGCGGATGGTCAACAACGACGGAAACTTCATAAAGCCCAGGAAACGGAAAGCATCGGCGTCGTAGAGCGCCTCCCCTTCCACCCAATCGGTGAAGGCAATGGTGCCGCCGGCCTTCACCAGGCGCGTTGCCTCCGCGATCAGCGCGGATTTGTCTTCGACGTAGCACCAGGCATCCTCGCCCCAGACAAAATCGGCTTCGCCATCGGGGAGACCGCTGGCACAGGCGTCTGCTTCGACCACACGAATACGGCCGTCCAGCTTCTCCGCGGCGGTGCGCGCCCGGCAGCGAGACACCGATCTGGCGGTGGCGTCCACCCCCTGCATGGCGGCGACCTGACGGAAGCGGATGAGAAAACGCATGCCGGCGCCGTTGCAGCAACAGAGGTCAATTCCGCGCATGCCCTTGCCGATGCCCGCCGCCTGCGCCAGGGCCATTGACGAGGCAAATCCGCCAATATGCACCTGCTCGCCCATCACCAGTTCCCATAGATCGCCCTCGGGGCCGTCGTAAACCGCCTGCACTTGCGGCAGGCTGATGTCCGTCCTTATCTTCATGGCGCTTGCTCCACATTCCTGCCGACCGGAATGCCTCAGTCCAAACGTCACACAGCCTGCCGGCGCCATGACGAACCTGTGTTCGTCGAGCGCGGCAGGCTGTGTCGTCCGCCTTCAGCGACCTCCCGCCAGCCTACTCCGGCCATCGCGTTTCAGTGATGGCGATGTTGAACGGCGCAGGCGGCAAAACGGGACGAATCGTGAAATGGCTGGGGGCTCCATTCGGTATCTGACCCAGATACCGGCAAGTGCCCCCTCAGCCATGCTCGAATAGTCCGCGCCAGAAGATTTCTCCGGTCGGCGATACGGCCTCAAAGGTGGTCCGCGTCCTCGCGTTGGCGGTGTCGTAGATCGTGACGCGATGTCCGGCGGAGTCGAGAATTTTCAAGTCCAGCGAAAGCTTGCCATCGGACTGGCGTTTGGCGGCGATCGCGGCAGTCAGAGGCGGACCTCCAGTCAGCGCGATATGTCCGTCCGGCGGCAGGTTGATCCTGTCGTAGGGCGCTTCAAGTGTGATCCACGCGGTCCAGCGGGGATGACCGTTGGTGTCGGGCATGGCGACTTGCATCCAAACGACCGACATCTCGCCGGCCGGCGCCAGTAGCATCTGGTTGGTGGCCCGCAGCATCAATTGGCGCGGGTTACCGTCCTTCTGAGACATCTGGACGAGGAGAGACACGTCGCCATCATACGGAATCGAGATGTTCCCGGTGGGACCGTCGTACCGGTCGGCGGCGAAAGTCTCGGTCTCCATTCTGCCCACTCTGGAGATTCGCATGATGCTGATGACGACGAAAGCAAGCGTGGCGACGGATAACGCGCCCCAGACCGATCCGATCCAGAGCAGCACGACGCCTCCGCGCCCCCTGCGACGGCGTACAATCCCGAACGCCAGCGGCAACAGCCACCCCAGCAGCATCAAGGCCAGCAGTGGCAGGACCAAGAAAGATAGAAACATAGCAGACATGTTCCAAACCTGAAAATCAGCATACTCCCTGCCGTCGCGAAGTGCAACCGACCGTTACATCAATCGCGTGCGTCGGGCATACTTCCCGACATTTCAGGCAGGCAACACACTCCGGATGGCGATTGATGGGCTGTTCGCCCTCCCGATGGCGCATCACCGGAACATTCATGGGGCAGGAACGATCGCATTTGCCGCAACTCACGCATGCCTGGCGATCGAGTTTGAGCTTGAACGGAGTCAGACGATTGCCGATGGCGACGAGCGCGCCGACCGGGCACATAACCTTGCAGAAACTGCGATGGGCCAGCACACCGAAAACGATTACGGCCACGACGAACGCCATCTTGGCGGCACGGGCGCCGGTGAGCAGCCAGTCGTTGTCCGCTATCATAATTGGCAGTACTACCTGCACGCCGGCGGTCGGGCAGAAGGTGCAGTAAAAAAACGCGGTTCCGTAACCGACGTACCAGGCGACACCTACGACGGTTACCGCCAGCACACCATACTTGATGCCGGCCGACCAGCGCGGCAAATGCCATTTGCGCGAAGGCAGCTTGTGCAACAGATCCTGGAGCAGTCCCATCGGACAGACCCAGCCGCACATCAGGCGGCCGGCGATGGCCCCGATCCCCAGCACTAGCAGGAGTACCAGCCACGGGGTCTCGCGGAAGGCGATCGAACGGCCAATCATGCCGATCGGGCATCCGAGCCAGGCGACAGCGCAAGCCTCGCAGTTCATGACCGGCAGGCAATACCGCATGCCGACTGCGCTGCTGAAGAGATTTGTGTTCAGAACCGCGAGCGAAATCCATTGCGCGATTCGCCGCCTGGTTGTCAACAGCAATGCCATGATCCCCGTTTGACGGCGTTTGTTGTCCCGACTTCAGGCGGTCTCATGTCACCATGAGAATTGCCGCGAACGCGGCTATGGCTCTCCACGCACCTGCAGATCGGCCACCAGCTTCTGCCCGAAGATACCCAGTTTGCGATCCTCGACCCAGACTATCGCCGTGTATTTTCCCGCTTTGGCCACTTCACCGAAGTAGCCGCCCCGGCCTCCTCAGGACGGGCATAGCTTGCCCAGCGCCTCCTTGGCACGGTCGACAACCATGCCCGCCTCGTCCAGCACGACGATGTTGCCGCGGCCTTCGAGCCGCTTGCTGAAGTTGCGCCCGTTGATCGTCTTCACCTCCATGAGATCCATCGTGATGCGGTAAGGCACCTTGCCGCCACGCGCCACCTTGCGCCGGTCTTGTGGCGACAGGTTCGGTACGCCGAAAAAGGCTTGAAAGACAACCCGCTCGGAGCGTCCCGGCTGCTGGAAGGAGGTCTTGAACTTGGCGATCTCCTCGTCGCTGGGCACACCGCCGGTCTGCGGCGTGCCTCCGGCGGCCGTTCCCATGTCGTCGGACGCCGCGACCGCTTCACCTCGGCCCAAGGCTTGCGCTCGTGCCCTCGACGCCTCGTCCAAACGGGCGAGGGCGATCGAGACCGTTGATCCGTCGGAGGTCCGGATCGAGACGGTTTGCCCGATCATTCTGACAAACTCGCCCCTGATCGTGCGACCGTTGACGCTCGTCCAGTCCTGCGGTTCTGCCCGGACCAGCAACGCCGTGGAGATCGCCAGGATCGCGACCGTCATGCGTGAACGGTTTCTGCTCATTTGAGCTCCTTACGCATCGTCTGGCTCTTGGGATCCGTTCATCTCCGCCGAACCACATGGATCCGTTTCATGCGGAACGCTGACACCCGTATCATGGCGAGAGCGAGTGGGAATCGAACCCAACCGGGACCGTTGAAAGCCCCACACTGGATTTGAAGTCCAGGAGGCCCACCAGGAACCTATTCGCTCCCATTCGCTACGGTGGTGATTATGGCACACCGAATGGTTCCAGACAAGCTCGCAGTGGCGCGACGGGACGAAGGGAGATGTTCCTCGTTGGCTGTTGAATATTGACCGCCGAGCTCAGAATGACGAAGGAAAGCCATGCTTAGTCAATTCGCCTGTCGGCGATTTGGCTCTTGCATCGGGAGATACGCTGTGAGAGCCTGTCTACCATATGGTAAAGAAAGGTTCATCGCGCAGTGTCGCGGCAAGCGGCAGTCGGCAACGCGGGTTGCCGGCCGTGCACGTGGTGTTGCGTTGCGCGAACGAGCTTGGGCTGATCACCAGACATGGCCGCGACGTGGTGGTGACGGCGGTTCGCGCGATGATGGACGAGCACCGTGCGCGTCTGCGCGATGACCATGCCGGTCCGGCGCCTTCCGCGGCGGAAGTCGTCCGTGAGGTCGCGGCGCGCCTGGACGCCGGCAGCCGCCCCGTTCTGGCCCCGGCCGTGAACGCGACGGGTATCATTCTGCACACGGGGCTGGGACGCGCCCCCATGCCCGAAACCGCGCGCGCGGCCGTTGCGGCCATGGGCGGTTACGGAAATCTCCAACTGGACCTCGAAAGCGGGGAACGTTTGGAGCGCGAGCACATTATCCGTGACTTGGTGACGGACCTGACCGGCGCCGAGGACGTGCTGCTGGTGAACAACAATGCCGCCGCCACGGTGCTCGCCTTGCGCGCGTTGGCGCACGAGCGCGAGGTCGTGGTGTCCCGCGGCGAACTGATCGAGATCGGCGGCTCTTTCCGTCTGCCGGAAATCATGGCCGAGAGCGGCGCCCTGCTGCGCGAGGTCGGCACGACCAACAAAACCCACCGCCGCGATTACGAGCAGGCGCTCGGCGTCTCCACGGCCATGCTGCTCAAGGTCCACAAGAGCAACTACGATATCGTCGGCTTCACGCATGAAGTCCTGATCGGGGAACTGGCCGCCTTGGGCCGGGAGAAGGGCATCCCGGTGCTGGACGACCTCGGTTGCGGCGCCATGGTGGGGCTGGAACGCTTCGGGCTGGGGCATGAGACGACGCTGCCGGAGAGCATCGCCGCCGGCTCCGACCTGGTGTTGTCGAGTACCGACAAACTGATTGGCGGACCGCAGGGCGGCCTGATCGTCGGCCGCCGGGCGTTGATCGCCCGACTCCGCGCTCACCCGCTCTACCGCGCCTTGCGCGTCTGCAAGCTGACCTACGCGGCGCTCGAAGCCACGCTGCGCTTGTTCAAGATGCCGGACCAACTGGAGCGAACGCATCCGGTTTACGCCATGCTCGCCAAGCGGCCGGCAGAGATTGAGCGGCAGGCGCGACTGTTGGCGGAACAGGCACGGGCAGCGTTGCCGGCTTGGGGCGTCTCGGTAGAGCCGCAGCAGTCATTCCTGGGCGGCGGCTCGTTGCCTGGTCAGCATCTGCCATCGCAAGCCGTTTGCATCAGGCCGCGCGGCATGGATGCCGCCGAATTGGCACGCCGTCTACGCCAGGCCGCGACGGCAGTCGTGGGACGAGTGCATCAAGACGCGCTCTGCCTTGACATGCGCACCGTCGGTGTCACGGAATTGCCCGTGGTACTGGACGCCCTGCGCGCCGCCGGAACCGGCGGAGCGGCGACATGAAGACGGCGCCGGAGTCAGAAGTGTCCGACACGCAGGCGCCAGGCTTGCGGGGCATCAGCCTGACGCTCGGCACCGCCGGCCACATAGACCACGGCAAGACCGCCATCGTCAAGTGCCTGACCGGTTGCGATTGCGACCGCCTGCCCGAGGAACGCGCGCGCGGCATGACCATTGACCTCGGCTTTGCCGTCTGGCAGATGGGCGACGGGCGCCGCGTCGGCATCGTGGACGTGCCCGGACACGAGCGTTTCATACATAACATGGTGGCCGGCGCCTCAGGCATTGACGTCGTCATGCTTGTGGTCGCGGCGGACGACGGCGTTATGCCTCAGACCGTGGAGCACGCCCAAATCGTCGGGATGCTGGGCATACGCCGCGGCCTGGTCGTGATCAACAAGATTGACCTGGCTGACGAGGCGCGGCGGCGCGACGTCGAGGAACAGGTGCGCGCGTTGGTTGCGGGCACCTTCCTTAAAGACTGTCCGATGGTGCGTTTCTCCGCGCGCACCGGAGAGGGTTTCGACGATCTGCATGCCGCACTATCGGCCACGGTGTCGGGCACGGCGGAGCGCGTGGCGGAAGGGCCATTCTGTTTGCATGTGGAGCGCTCGTTCGTATTGCAGGGCCTGGGTACAATCGTGTCGGGCGTGCCACGTTCGGGCAAGGTGCGCGTGGGCGACGAACTGGAGATACTGCCCGGCCGGTCGCGTCACACGGTCAAAGGGCTGCAAGTCTTCGGGCAGGACGCCGCGCTCGGACGCGCGGGCGAATGCGCCGCCCTGCGTCTTTCCGGCGTCACGCGTGCGGCCATTGCCCGCGGCATGGTGCTGGCCACCCCAGGTTACTTCGAGCCTTCGCGTTTCGTGAACGCTCGATTTCATTACCTGCCCACCCATGATCGTCCGCTGGAGCCGCGCACGGCGGTGAGGTTCCACGTCGGGACATCCGAGACACCCGGGCATCTCGTGCTCCCGGAACTCTCGCGCCTGGCTCCCGGAAGCGAAACCTACGCGCAGATTCAGTTGACACGGCCGGCGGTTGCGGCGGCAGGCGACTTCTTCGTGGTTCGTCAACTCAGCCCCGCGCGCACTCTCGGTGGCGGTCACGTGGTGGACAGCGGCGATATCAAACTGCGGCGCGGCCGCGGTCAATGGGTGGAGGTGCGCGCCGAGCGGGACGCCGCCAGCGGCGACGCCGAACGGGCGATGCTTCTGGCGCTCGATTCGGCGGCAGCGGTTCCCTGGCATGTGGACGAATGGTGCCGAAAGGCATGCGTGGCTGTGGACGCCGGCCGCGCAATCGCGGCCCGCCTGTCCGAGCGGGGTGCGGCGGTCGCGCTGCCCGGCGAACGCTATGCCGCGGCTAGAGCGCTTGCGGAAACGCTGTCGGCAGTGTGCGCGCGCTGCGAGGCCCTGCACGCGGCGCGTCCGTTGGAACTGGGTTTCGAGAAGAAGGAGATTCTGCGTTCCCTGTCCGGCAATCATCTGCTGATCGATCGCGCCTTCGAGGTTCTGCTTGCGGATGGCGGAATGAAGCAGGCCGGTTCGCGCTATTGTCTCAGCGGACGCGAACCGCGGCTGTCCGGACCCGATCAGAGACTGGCCGAGCAGATCGGGGAGATCTACCGGAAGGGAGGCTTCGCCACACCACGTCCCGACGAACTGCCGGCGGCAACGGGTGCGGCGCCCGCGGCCATTGGCCCGATCGTGACCTACCTGGTGCAGTCCGGTGTGCTGGTGGAACTGGCGGACAAACTGCTGATGCACGCGGAATACGTGGAGCTGTCGCGCGAGGCGCTCGAGACCTACTTCCGCAAGTCGGCCCGCCTGCGCTCCGGCGACTTCAAGGAGCTGTTGGGCACATCCCGCAAGTTCGCCATCCCGCTGCTGGAGTACTGGGATCGCATGGGTCTGACGCGGCGCATTGGCGACGAGCGGGAGTTGAAGACTCCGGAGGCCGGCTGATATGAATCCAATGCGAAAACGGCAACGCGTGATGGCGCGCTCGATCAAGCTGGGACATTGTGTCTGCGACCCGGCCAAGCCGTGTCCCTGTCCGGTCTTCCACAAGCACGGCGTCTGCATGTGCGCCGGTGAACATCTGCCGTCGGCCGCCGACGCGGGAGCGGTCAGGCTGACGCGACATGTCCGCAGCGCCGGTTGCGCCAGCAAGATCGGCCAGCAGGACCTGCATGCGGTGCTGGCGACGCTGCCGCCCGTCAGCGACCCGCGCTTGCTGGTCGGCACGGCCACAGCAGACGACGCGGGTGTCTTCGAGCTGCAGCCTGGCCTGCTGATCGTGCAGACCGTCGACGTATTCACGCCCGGTGTCGACGACCCCTTTCTCTTCGGCCGCATTGCCGGCTGCAACTCGCTCAGCGACGTCTACGCCATGGGCGGGCGCCCCGTCACCGCCCTTTCGGTGATCGGCTTCCCGATCTACTCGCTGCCGCACTCGGCCATGTCGGAAATTTTGCGCGGCGGTATGGATGCGCTCGCGGAGGCCGGCGCCGTACTGCTGGGCGGGCATAGTCTCAATGACGAGGAGGTCAA
>JAQULY010000205.1 GCA_028718445.1 Kiritimatiellia bacterium | reverse complement strand
GACCTCGCACGAAATCCGGTATCGTTACCGCCTTCCATAGAAGAACTCCCCCCGCATTGGTCGTGAAACCGAAGCTCGCGTGGGGCTGCTTGATTCGGCCCCATTCGGCGCTCGGCTGGGCTGTAGCCTCCTTCAGGTACTGGAAATCCCACTGTCCCGCCAGCCCGATCCGTTGCCGCTCCCCCGCCGTGGCGGCGTTGAACGCAAACGCCAAACCAAACCCGACACTGAACACCACGTCCCTAAGCATGAACCACTCCCTTCATCAGTATTGCGAATGCGCATATTCAGCGGCCATTGCGCGACTCGGAACCATTGGAATCCCTCGTCCGCAATTCTCCCTTCGTTCGATGAGCCTGAACGCAATGCGTTCTACTTGGGGCCTTAACAGTCTTCTCCAACTATGGGCCGCGCAATTCGAGAATGAAATCGACCGCCCTCCACCGAATCGCGTCGTAGTCTTCCGGTTTCAGGCCGGGATGCATGAGCATCCAATTCTGGCCGCTGTTGCTTTGGGGGACAACCTGTTCTTCGGGCGGATAAGTTCGAACCTTGACCGCGTCCAAAAAGGCTTGCGCCTCGGCCGCGCGTTCCCGCGTTCGCGGGTCGTCCGATTTCATGGCTTTCGCGACGGCTTCGCTCAGGGTTTGCAGGTACCGATAATCGTCAATTCCCTCGCGGCGCGCCTCGAAACCCAGCGTGGGAATGTTGGCCTCGCGCGTGGGCAGCACGTAGACCGCGTACCAGGGATCTTCGAGACAGGCTATGGCTCCCAAATCCATTTTGTCCGTCAGGCGGGGGGACGTGCCTGCCGCCGCCCCGATCCGGCTGGCAGTCGTGTCGGTGTAGCACCATTGCCAATTGCCGCGCACTCCCGTGGCCCACATGAAGTAGCCGGCATAAAGGCGGTCGTTGATCGGGTTGTTCCCATTCCAGGTGCAGTTGTAGGACCACAACTCCTTCGGACCTTTCGCGGCGAGCGCACTCAACTCCCGCAACTCACGCATCTGACCGGGAATTCCCGGGACCCACACATCGTAGCAGTCAACCAGTTCCTTCGGAATGACGGCCGTGGTGGTGCGGGCGCCGGGCACACGGTGCACGATCTCCGTCAGCTTCCTGGCCAATTCGAATTGCTGGGGCGTGCCGGGTTCATCCACCAGATACCACAGCATTTCGGGCCAGCCGCGCTGGCGACACAAGTCGCCTACCGCCTGGACCAGCTTTTCTTGATTGAACAACTGGCCGTGACGGGCCACCTCCATGGAGATTAACGTCTGCGGGCGATTTTGCCCCAACATGCCGGCAGCCTTCAGCCGCTCCATCTGGCGAGGCAGACTGTTCGGATCGCCAGGTCGTTCCAAGTCGATCGTCCAGCTTCCATCGGGCTGCTGGCGCTCCAATTCCGCGTAAATGAAGTTGGCGTTCATGCCATGCGCCCTCATATCCGCCAGTGCACGGTGCATGAAGGGTTCGTTGCGGAACGACTCATCGAGAAAAATGTGGCTGAAATACATCAAGTAGGTCGGTTCCGGCCGAACCAGTTCGATGGGCAGAACCTCGATCCGGAAGGACACTCGCGAGGAAGGCGCATTGCTGGGAGCGATTGTCAAAGCGCCTTCATATAGCCCCGGCGACTGCGCCTCGGGCGCATAAGCAGTCAGCCAGAGGCGACTCGTTTCGCGCGCGGGCACGTCGAACGCCTGGTTCGGATAGATGAACGTCGGCGTCCGCTCGAACCGCTGCCCGGGCGTGAGCGGTTCCCGGTTGGTCAGCCAGCGGGTCATGGTCCGCACGATGCCAACACTGATATTCGTGGCAGCCAGTGTCGCCTCTCCGGGTCCCTTCAGATCTCCCGCCAGTGAAACCCGCACTCCCTCCATGGCGCGCAGGGCCGTCAACGACAGCGTCAGCGGTTCGTATTCCCCTGGAGCCAGACGACATACGGGAACGCGGCCGATCTCGTCCCGCGCCGGGTAGTAGGTGGGATAGACCGACCGCAGCCAGGGTTGTGCCGAAACAAGGTACCCATTGGTCTGTTCGAAAGCGGTGGTTTCCGGGAACGGATTCGGCGCGGGCGAGACATCGCCAATGCGAACGCGATCATCCTCGATCAGTTCCACCCGGTCATAATGCACGGCGCCCTTGCCGTAGCGGCGCGCAAGCCGGAGCGTCACCGTGGTCTGGTCCTCCGTGCGGAACGGCAGCACCAGTTCATGCCAGCCCCTGCCCCATCCAAACCGGTCCCGGCAAGCGAGATGCCTGCCATTGGCGTCGAGAACGCCAAACGTCAGGTGAGCCCCCCCCCTCGTATTCGACAAACGCCCTGGCAATGTAGCCGGTTCGCGGTTTGACCGGAATTCCGGCAAACATGGCGGCCGAAGGGCGCGAGGGGTCGCCGGCGCAGGCGCATCGCAGATACCCTTCGCCGTCGGAAGACTCGCCGGCCCCGTTTGTCGCGCTAACGCCGTTCTCCAACTTCCAGCCGGCGGCGGCAACCGCTTCCGCGCCACCTTCGAAGCCGCCGTTTCGGATTAGATTCGGACCCGTGCCCGAAAGGGCGCCGTCGACCATCTCGGCGAAAGCCCGGGAGCCGGCGTCCGTGAAATGGGTACCTTCGATGTACAGGACCGTGCTCGACGGCGGGAGATATACATCCGGTTCCAGCAGATAGTCGTAGAGGTTCGTGTTGGAGCGCACCAGCGCGTTGAACGCCGCGCATTCCGTCTTGTTGCTCGCGGGCCAGCTCCGGGCGCCGGCTTCCGTGCAGGCCACGATTTTATAGCCGTCCGCCCGCGCCATGGCCCACAGTTGCGTGGCGCACCGGTAGGTCGCCGCGCCGGAGGCGTTCATGCCTGTCCCCAAATCGTTACATGCGGCGTACAGGATGAAGTAGCCAACCTGACCGGACGTCGGGCGCAGGCGTTGCGCCTGCGCTGCATACGTCTTCACCATGTTGGCGAGCGTGTCTCCTCCAACGGCGAAGTTTTTGATCGTCGCGCCTTTGGCCAGTGGAGACATCTCCCGCCAGTAGTCGGGCCAAAAGTTGGTGGTGGGACTCGGCGGCGCCGAACGGCTGTCCCCCTCGATCGCGATCGTTACGCCACTGGTCGCGGCCGTTTCGGCCATGGAAGTGACGGTCATTGCCGCCAGCATGCCGAGACATGTAACCAAGATATGTCGCACAGTCAGTTCCTTTCTTCAGACATCACCGGACGCACATGATGGTGCCCCGCGGGAAATGGCGGAACCCCGTGAGCGTGACCTTCTTGGGGTCCATCCCCGCGCCGGTAGTGGCGGCATTGTTGCCATAGTAGACAAGGAAAGAATGCCCATCGGACGTCGTCACCCGTTCCCCGCTGGCCACATTGGAGAAAGCGCCGGCGATGTCGCTACCGGCGGACATGACATAGAACACATCCGACTTCCTGGCCGTTTCCGCGAAGCCGTCAATGACATTGACCTGCAACTTACCCATGAGCGTGACGGAACCAGAGACGTTGACATAGTCGTAGTAGCCCGGGTCTTTGGTTTCGTTCACATAGAGGCTTAGCCTGTTGGTTCCGCCTACATCAATGGATATCTGGCAGTTGGAGGAGGTCTCGACATAATTGGTTTCGATCCTGGCGACGCCGGCGAGGCCCAGAGCCGGCGACATGATCCCGCCCGCATTGGTCATCGTCGGCATGCCTGGAGTGCCGGTCATCCACCGGTACATGCTGAACACGCCGCCCGTGATGTTAAATACCGTGTTGGCGGCGGCATAGTTCTGAACCGCCCCCCTCACTCTCAATACGCCGCCGCCCAGATTGTAGACGCTGTTGGACGGTGTGGCAGACAGACTCAGGTACAATCGCTCGACATCCACCGTTCCGCCCGTTTGATTAACGACGCCGTACCCGCGACTTCCGACAAGACACATGTCGTGCACATCCTGAATCCGGCCTCCCTCCACATTGAGTTCGCCCGTTCCATAGCATCCGACAACGACGTCATACGCGCGCAAGGTGCCGCCGGCAACCGTCACGACACCCGTGCCACCGAATTCGGCATCCGTGTCGTCAGCCCAACCACCACCGATATAGAGATTGCCGTTCATGTGAAGAAATGCCGAGTTGGAGATCGAGACGGCGCCGAACGCGCCGTTGGTGGCGTATCCCAGCGTCATGCGGTAGAGATTCGTCAGCACCGCGTTGCCGGACATGTTCAGTCGGGCGACGGTGCCGGGGCGTGTACCGATCTTGAATTCACTGGCCGAGCCGTTGACCATTTCCATGCGGCCGTTGCCTCCAAGGGCGATAATTTGAGGGCCCGTATAGGAGTAGGCAATATGGGTCACTTGAACGGCATTGACGCCGCCCGTTACCCGCAAGACACCTCCGGTCACCTGCACCACACCGGGGCCGCCGTTCTCCAGCATGGCGAGTCCCGCGCAGGTGATCGTCCCGCCACCGACGAGCAACTCCCCATAATAAGCGCCGCCGGGGGTGATTCTCAGGTTGGGGAAGTAGGCGTCCGCTCCAGGCCCCACCACCACACGGCCACTACCGTTCCAGAAACCAACGTAGAGCGTGGCTGTTTCCGGTCCGGGCGTCAGAATATTCGCCGTTCGACCCGCATAGACGACCGCGCTATCGTTGGATGCGATGGACGGCACACGCAGCAGATTCCAGTTATTCGTGTCCGACCACTCCCCACTATTGTTCCAATAGTTCGCCCAGTAAATAAGCTCTCCTCGCGCGGTCAACGTTGTCCCCACAAACAGCACAACCGTTGCCGCACCCGCCGCCAACTTCCGAGATAACCTGCCAAATCCCGAATTTGCCTGCATATAGATTTCCTCCGCCTATCGACTGACCATCCGATTGACACAGACCTCTGTGTTGTGTACGTATAATACACTACTGACACACTTGCCGTCAACCGGTGAAACGCGAAAGAAACGCATCCCTGACCTCGAGAGTGGCGCGCTTGTGTCACCGAACCATGTAAATTCATTGTGCGGGCACGGCTCGCGAGGACGCCCTTGACCAAGCGGTTCGACGAAGCGTGAACGACAAAGTGTGGGACGAAGCGTGCGACTAAGAGTCACTGCCGACCGCCTTTGAGAGTGCTGTGAACATGGCCGCGATTCGTCTTTGAAGGTCACGTCACTGCTCGAACCGCGAAAGGACTGTCTACAACACTTCGTCGCACGCTTCGTCCCACACTCTGTCGGTTACGCTTCGTCGCTCGGCTTTGTCACGCGGCATTCTGCCCTGAGAAATCCCGATACAGAATCCTTCAGGGATGCGTTTGCCCCGCCCACCATTGACGCGCCGCATCGCGTGTGCTAATCTATTGACACTGTTGAGCCACTACCCCATTGGCGACAGCGGAGACCTCACATGGACCTGGACATCAAACTCATGCCGAAGTTCTGGCGCTTCAAGCAGGACATGCGCAGGACGCTCGCCGACCGCCGGCTGCGGCCCGGCGACCGGCTGCCGGGCGTACGGGAACTGGCGAAAGTCTACAGGCTGTCCGTGGGCACCGTGCGCAAGGCCCTGGGCGACTTGTGCGACGAGGGGCTGTTGACCCGACGGCAAGGCAGCGGCACGTTCGTGCGCGACGCCGCCCCGCCTGGTGAGCAGGACCTCCCCTCCCCCGCAGGCGGCGCGCGTCAGCCAGCGGCAGGCGTCCGGCGCGCCGGCGGCGGGCCGGCGTCCCGGCCGGGAGCCATCGCGTTCTGCGCGGCGAGCATGTCCGAGGATCTGGCTCAGGTTTGGCGGCAATGCGTGGCGGCTTTCGAGAAGCGCAATCCTAACGCCAGTGTCCATCTGGTCGAGGATGCCCTCAGCACGATGGAATCCGCGTCGCTGAGTGAGATTGACGTGATCGAGACCGGCGGCATGCTCTCGGACGTACATCTACGGTTTGCCGCGGCCGATCTCGGGGTCTTTGACGCCCCTCAACCGGCTTCATCTTCCCGCCAGGCACCAGTGTATATGGCGCCGCTGCACGTGCGCGTTCCCTGTCTGCTCTGCAACCTGGATTTGCTGCGGACTCTGGGCCTGGCGCCGCCGGATTATGTTGACGTGCGCGGGCAAATGGCGTTTTTCGAGGCATTGCTCAAACGGATGCGGCAGCCGCGCGGCAGCGGCACGACGCTGTCGTGTAACATCGTCCCCTTCGATTATCTGGGCGGATTGACGCATGACTTGGTCGCGGGCCTGTTGGGCGGAGAAGCCCCCTCGATCGGCGCCGACAGACTGGACATCGTGACCACGGCGATCCGGCTGAAGGAGATTTTCATGCATGACCGCACACCTTACGACTACAACGACGCGCACTACTTCCTGGAAGGCAGAGCGCCGGTTTTCCCGGCCTGGGATTACACGGCCGCCGAATACAAGCGGCGGAAGACGCCCTTTGCACTGGGCGTGCACCCCTTCTTTTCGGCGGACAATACCATCGTCAGCAATGCCATGGGACTGATGATGAATGCCGAAACGCAGGCACCCGTCGAGTGCATGCGCTTTATCCGATTCATGCAGTCCGAAGAGGCGCAGACAATAATGAAGGCGGGCGGCTTGATCCCATCGAACGGCATGGATATGGCCGATGTCGTCTGGCCGCGCGCGCGCTACCGGCCGGAGCAGCTCAAGGCGTGGACCGAGCGCATCCGCCCGCGGCTTCCCCCCACCCAGGAGGAACGCTATCTGGTGATCAGCGTGATAGATTCGGAACTGTTCGCCGCCAGCGACGCCAGGAGTTATCTCAACAGCGTCTGGGCCATGGGCAAGGGCTACACACGCTTTCTCAAGCATCAGGCCGAAAGGGCCGCAGCAAAGAACCGGTAGAAAGTCCGTACCCCTAAACGAAAGTCTAACGCCATCCGGTTAAGGGTAGGCGTTTAGGTGTAGGCGTTCAAGTGTCGCGCGCTTCGCCTACTGTCGACTGCCTACTCCCGGCACTCTCCTCCACTATTTCCGTCCATTTCGGTTGACGATTACGGACGACGATTACGGTTGACGATTAGGAATATCCTCAACCTTAACGACTCACACCTCCGCGCATCCGCGCCTCCGCGTGAAACTAACACCTGCCTTCCGTGCGTCAGCGGCGTCTCTTTTCGCGCCATTTCGCGTCTTTCGTGGGTGGTTGACGATTCGGACGCTTCTCCTCGTTCACCGTAATCGTCGACCGTAATCGTCGACCGGATTGCAGCCTCATTCCCGGCGACACCTTGTCTCACCCTATAGGGAGAGTAGTTCGAAGAAGACTTGCGAAGCCGGTTGAGTCTTCGCCTAAGCGCCCTCGGCCGGCACGAACTCCAGGAAGGGATTTTCGACGCGCGGAGAATCCCCGTCCGGCGCGGCGTTCAGACGGAAACGGAACGTTAGCCACTTCTCATCTCTGACGGGACGCATCGCGCCGTCGGCAACGTAGGGTCGCCAGGTGTTGCCGCGATCGTGCGAATACTCCACCTCCACCGAACCGCCGTTCAACGCCATCTCATACGCCAGCCGCCAGGCGCCCATATCATCCAGACGAAACCGATTGGAGATCCACTCTCCCTTTGCCGATGCCCGCGAGGGAATGGACTCCAATCCGGTTCCCGTCGGCACGAACTGAAGATCCGCGGTCAGAACAAGCTTATCCAGTCGTGCCCCTCCGCAATACGCGGTGGGAGATGGAAACCCGTAAATATGCTCGCCAGCGCACAGCTTGTACCGGGGACCCTTCACCCACACCCATGCACCCGCGGGCAATCCGGCCGAATCCTGCACGTAAGTCACCGGTCCTTCATCCATGCGCTCGCCGTGTCCCCATGATCCGGGACGGGGAAAGTAGGCGCGTTGCCAAACTTGGTAGTCGCCGGCCGTTTCGATTGTCAACAGGTTGACCAGCTCCTTGACGAACGCAATATAGCGGCCGCCCGACGCATTCGTCTCGGCGAGGGGTGTCATGCCCTTCTCCGTGAACTCGATGCTGGTGGAGTCTTCAGCCTCAATGACCATCGGCTCGCTTCCACGCTGAACATGCTTGCGCTGCAACTCGAAACGGGCGCCCGATTGAACGACATTGCTCTGCGTGTTTATCCGCAGCTGATAGCGGCTAGTCTGTCCGGCTGCAATTCGACCCGCCACCTTCCCCACCCACACCTCGTTACGCTCCTGACGGGCCCCCGCTTTCGTGGTCATCAACCCGCCAACCACATAGATGTAGCCGGAATCGTAGACAGCGCCGCTGAGCGTCAAGTCGGTTCCTTCCAGCGGCAACGGCGATTGCACGGTCCACTCGGAAAGCCCCGCCTCTGGCAATAGACGGGCGGCCCACACGGCCAGATTCCGGCCGCCGATCACAAAAATCAGGTCGTCCTTCTGTGCCGTCATATACCCCACGTTGGGCTCGGGCAGCGGCTCGGTCATGCGCCATTTCAGCCGAGGCGCCGGCGACGTTACCAACCCCGAAACCGTATCGGTCCAGAAACAATCCTCGCCGCTTCCATTGTAAGTACGGGAGCCGCCCAGCAGGACGATAGCGTTATCGAGCACGCCGGCACCCATCCCCATCATGTTCCCCGGCAGATTGCCCAGCGATGTCCAAGGGCCGAGATCGCCATCGGGCAGAACGGCGGCGCGCTGGACCCGACGACCGTACCAACCGCCCATGTAGTAGAGGGCGTTGTTGACGACGACGGCGCACCCTATGGCTGAGGAGCCTTTCGGCAAACGCGGCCCTTCCCGCCAGGCGGCGATGCTCCCGTCATCCGCCACATCGCCGTAAAACACCTGCAGCACCGGCAGCCCCTCTTCCTTCATTCCCGTATCGCCGGCGAGCACGTAGAGGCGGCGCCCGACCACGGTTACTCTTGGATAGTTCATCGAGTGAACCGGCAACGCGGCGGACGGTTTCCAGGCGCCCAGTCTGCCGGGCTCAACGATCTCCGCGCTAAGCACGGCGTTCCCCGCATTGCCGCCAACAGCGAACACGTGCCGACCGACGAGCGCCACGCCGTGATTGTAGCGGACACCCGGCAACGGCGTCGTCTTCGTCCAATTCGTAATGACCACTCCCGGCTTGTCCGCGGCGATGGATTCCGTGGAATGCCCCAAGGCCGCAAGAACAAACGCCATCAGGAGCGTCGCCGTGATGCGTTTCA
>JAQULY010000204.1 GCA_028718445.1 Kiritimatiellia bacterium | reverse complement strand
TACTGAAAGACCCTTCCTGCCCCCGCGCCCGATCCCACACCCATCGTGCTGGGTTCCAGCATGCCCGTGACCAGAACGTAGTCCGCCGTCGCGCCGGACTGTCCGTAAGAATTGACCCACATGGTGCCTGTTACCCGTACTCTCCCCGCTTCTTGTGTGTATGTGCCATACCTCCACACATTCAAGGTTCCCGCCGTAACAGCGCCTCCTGTCTGGCGGACCGATGACGGGGCCGTGATCCCAACGTTGAAGACCCCTCCCACAGTCAATGCCGCTCCATCCACGATGTCGGCCTTTCCGCCGAAGGCATCGGGCCAGGCGATGTGGAAGTCTTTGGACGACGCGACCGTCGAGATCGTGACCTTGCCGTTGTTGTGCACCTGCGCGGTGTCGTCGGCGGTCGGGACCGCCAGCGCGTCCCAACTGTTCGTGTCATTCCAGTCGCCCTCCGCCACATTGAGGTTTAGCGTCGTTGCCGCCCGGACGTGTGCGTCTCCGAGTCCCAGTCCCAGAACGCATGCCAACACCACGAACCGTCTCGATTTGCCGCTCATCATCGCTCCTATCATTGTTGGGATTTCCAGTATTACAGGCTATCGTATGTAGTTTTGTATTGCTTTCGATATCGGTCCAAACTGATGAGAAATCGCTTTTCGGACAGCGCGGGCATACATCCACTTAGATTGGTCTGAAGGAGCGCTCTCATGGGGGAAACGGTAGCCCGAGCGAGGTGGAGGCGTCAAGATGCACGCCGGCACCAACCATTGCATTCCGTCCTCTAGTGTCGCTTGTGTGTTGCGTTTGACTCTTGGCTTGAGCCATCTGGATGCCGATGGCCATAAGCTACACCCCCACGCAGAGAATCACCACTGACTTCAACCACTTCGTCATCACTTATCCATCCTTTTTCTGGTGTTGCCGAACAGTGTTATTGAGCTTACTTCAGGACAGGAATATTATCGACACGCTTTTACCGTATGGGTTCCTTCTCCTGCCTGTCAAGCCTCGTGATGAAGCTCTTGTGATTACCCTGGGTGTCGGGCGACTTGCTGTTGTTTTGGCGTGTGTAGAGATGTATACTTTTGCACAATACCACTTATGATTGCGCCATCACGCCCCTTTATACACGACGACTTCCTGCTGCGCAGCGAGCCGGCGCGCGAACTGTATCACGAATACGCCGAGCGCATGCCGATCCTCGACTACCATTGCCATCTGCCGCCCGCCGATGTGGCGGCGGACCGGCGCTGGGAAAACCTGACGCAACTGTGGCTGGGAGGCGATCACTACAAGTGGCGCGCCATGCGCTCGAACGGCGTGGACGAACGGCTGATCACCGGCGACGCGCCGGACCGCGACAAGTTCCAGGCCTTTGCCGAAACCATGCCTTACCTGTTGCGCAACCCGATGTACGACTGGTCGCACCTGGAACTGGCGCGCTACTTCGGCATCTTAGAGCGCCTCACGCCCGGCACGGCGCAAGCCATCTGGGATCAAACCCGCGCGCAACTCGCCCGGCCGGAGTGTTCCGCGCGCGGTTTCATGCGCCGCAGCCGCGTGCAACTGGTCTGCACCACCGACGACCCCGCCGATTCGCTGGAGCATCACCTGCGCCTGCGCGCCGAGGGTGGCGACGTGCGCATGCTGCCGACCTGGCGACCCGACAAGGCCCTGGCCCTTGACCGTCCGGACTTCTGGAACGCCTGGCTGGACCGCCTGGGCGCCGCGGCGGAAATGGATGTGCGGCGCTACGACGATCTGCTGGCAGCGCTGGCCAGGCGGCACGCCTTCTTCGCCTCCGCGGGCTGCGTGCTGGCGGACTACGGCATCGAGACGGTGCCCGAGGCTGAGCCCTGCACGGCGCGCAAACTGGCGGCGATCTTTGCCAAGGTGCGCGGCGGCGGCATGGCGACACCCGCCGAAGTCGCCCAATTCCGGGCGGAGATGCTGTTCGAGTGCGGCCGCATGGACGCCGCCGCCAACTGGACCTGGCAGATTCATTACGGCGCCCTGCGTAACAACAATACGCGCATGCACCGTGCGCTGGGGCCCGACACCGGCTACGACAGCATCGGCGACTGGCCGGTGGCGCGCGCCATGGCGCGCCTGTTCGATCGCCTTGACGCCGAGGACGCCCTGCCCCGTACCATCGTCTACACGCTCAATCCCGGGGACAACGAAGTGCTCGGTACGATGATCGGTAATTTCCAGCGCGGTCCCATGCCCGGCAAGATGCAGTTCGGCAGCGGCTGGTGGTTCAACGACCAGAAGGACGGTATGCGACGGCACCTCGAAGCGCTTTCGCAGTTGGGGCTGCTGAGCCGTTTCGTGGGTATGCTGACGGACAGCCGCTCCTTCCTGAGCTACACGCGGCACGAGTATTTCCGCCGGCTGCTCTGTGACCTGCTCGGCGGCGAAATCGCCGATGGTCAGTTGCCGAACGATCTTCCCTGGGTCGGCGGCATCGTGCGCGACATCTGCTACCACAACGCGGCGCGGTATTTCGGCTTCGACCTTGGTCAGACCGCTTGATCCGGGTAATGGGTCAGTGAGATGGTGGCGCGAGTGGTGTGCATGTGAGTGCGAGACACTTGAAACAGCGCCTGACTCCGTGAGACAGCGCTCCGGATCACAGATCGAGGGTATTGGCGCTGCCCGTTAGCGTCCCGGCGGCGGCTCCTGAACCGTACGAAGCACCCGCGTCCCGCCGCCGGGGGCAAGCGCGGCGCGGATCGGGATTACCGGAAAACGGCGCGTCAGCATGGGCCGGATGCAAGGAAGCGGGGGCGGCGCCAACCTCGCGGTTGCGCCGCTCCCGGTGACGCCGCAGCCGGCCCATGATCACGCGCCGGCTTTCCGGCCCGATCCGCGCCGCCTCCGTGCTACGCCTGCCTGTCCCCATGGCACGCCCAACAAATCGCTCCCGCTCACATGCACCCCACTCGCACCCCTATCTCACTGACCCATTGCTGATCCGGGGAATCCGCGCTACCCGCGCCGGCGGGGTTTGTGGTATTTTTGCGCCATGAATACCTGCGCACTCGATTTTCTGAAGAGCCTGATGGCACTGCCGACCCCTTCCGGCTGGGAGACCGACGGCATGCGCCTGGCGGCATCCTACCTGTCGTCGCATGCCGACGAGATCTCCTTCGACCTGCACGGCAATCTGCATGCCGTCGTCAACGCCGGCGCCCCGACGCGCATCATGATCGAGGGCCACTGCGACGAAATCGGCCTGATGGTGCAGTACATTGACGACGACGGCTTCCTCTCGATGACCGCCATCGGCGGCCTGACGGTGCAGTTGCTGGCCGGCGAACGCATCGTGATTCAGGGACGCAAGGGGCCCGTCAGCGGCGTCTTCGGCGTGCGCCCGCCGCACCTGATGAAGCCGGCCGACAAGGACAAGGTCGTTTCTTCGGAACTCGTGGACCTGTGGGTGGATATCGGCGCCTCGTCACGCGCGCAAGCGCTGGAAGCCGTGGAACTCGGCAGCCCGGCGGTGGTGGATGCCGGTTGGCGTCAGTTGGCCGGCGACCGCGTCGCCTGCCGCGGCTTCGACAACCGGATCGGCGCCTTCGTCGTCGCCGAGGCCCTGAAGCAAGTCGGCAAGCTCAAGCCCAAGGTGGCGGTGCATATGGTGCTGACGGTGCAGGAAGAACTCGGGCTGGTGGGCGCAACCACGGCGGTACACGAGATTCAGCCGCACGCCGGCATCTGCGTGGACGTGGGTTTCGCCTCCGATTACCCCGGCAACGACAGGAAACTGGTCGGCGATGTCCGCCTCGGCAGGGGTCCGATTCTGTGCTTCGGTCCCACCTACAACCCGAAACTGCACGCCCTTATGGAAACGGTCGCGGCCAAGGAGAGTATTACGCTGCAGCGTCAGGTGCGCGGGCGCGGCAACAACACCAACGCCTGGGCCATGCGCACAGTGCGCGGCGGCGCGGCGGCATCGCTGGTCAGCGTGCCGCTGCGTTACATGCACAGCGCCGTTGAAACGCTGAGCCTGAGCGATGTGGATGGCGCCGTCAGACTGGTAGCCGCCACGGTCCAGGCCCTGCCGGCCAAACCCGACTTCTTTCCCGATCCGTTGCCGCGGAAGGCCGGGCGCGTGAACCAACACGCTCACTCCAGCGAGCGCAGCCGGTAGAACCGCGGTCCGGCGGGAACGGCGTTGGTGTCGGTGACGGTGACGCTCTCCGCCAAGGCCGTGACCACACCCAGCAGCGACCATGGCGCCGCAAGATTGGACGCGTGCTCAGCCCGGTAGACATCGCCGCTGACCACGAGCCAGTCGCTAGCAGCTGTGCCGTATGACGGCAGCGTGATGTTCGTGCAGACGGCAGGCGTCAGCACGGGCGTTCGCGCCACGGTGTAGACGTTGGTGTTGTCCGTCATCAAGGCGACGCCGTCCGCCATGCAGCCCCAGCCATAGGCATTGACCTTGGTTGACGTGTGCCCGGTCGTCGTCCACGACGCCAGCGGCACGTTGCCGGCGCCGTTGTCCTGCAGCACGGTCAAGCCGCCGGTCTCATGGTCGGCGGTGACGATCACGAGCGTATCCTCACGCGTGCCGGCCCATTCCAGCACCCGCTGCACCGAGCGGTCGAGTTGCGCCACCTCGTAGACACAGTCCGTGATCGAGTTGGCGTGAGAGGCATAGTCAATCAGTCCGCCCTCGACCATGAGAAAGAAGCCGTGCGGCCCATTGTCAAGGGTCGCCAGCGCCACGCTGGTCATATCGGAAAGATGCGGGAGGTCGCCCAAGCCGGTGTATTCATAGGGCAGCACGGAGACGCCGAACTGACCCGAGACGTTGGTGACGGACTCGGTGTCGAGACCGAGCAACTGTTCACTGTTGGTCACGACCGTGTATCCCGCGGCCACAGCGGCGGCAGGGGTCAGGCCATGCGCACCGCCGCCGAACAGTACGTTCGGTTTCGTCTGCGTCAGATAATCCACGGCAATGGCGCTTTCACTCGCGCGACTCGTTTCGTGGGCGCCGAAGGCCGCCGGGGTGGCGTGCGTCATGTATGTGGTCGTCACCAGGCCGGTCCGTTTGCCCTTGCCGGCGAAGTATTCGACCAGGGTCTGCAGTTCGGCACCGTCGCCGGGCAGCGCGACGCTGATGACTCCATTGTTTACCCGTCTGCCGGTGGCCATGGCGGTGGCGGCGGCCGCCGAATCGGTGACCTCCGCGTTGGCCGAACGTGTGGTGAGTGCAGCTTGGTCGGAGAACGCCTCAAATGACAGGTTCGAGCCGACAAAGCAGTGGCCCGCGTGCACGTGTTCAGGTCCCATGCCGTCGCCGATGCACAGGATGACATTGCGTATGGTCGCGCCATTGACAGCCGTCGCGGCAATCCAAGCCACGTATGCCGCCGCAAGGACGACAACCCGGATACCCATCTCGCACCTCCCGTTGAACGCATTGTATCAAATCCGGCTTGCCGCGGAACGGGGGTATCACTAAACTTTAAAAATGGGTGAAGGCACTATTTATCTTCATTGATGGCCTGGGCATTGCGCCCGCTGCGCCGGATAATCCGGTCAGCCCTGCCATTTGCCCGTTTCTTCACCAACTGATCGCCGCCCATAGCAGCCCGATAGATGCCTGCCTGGGTGTGCCTGGACTGCCGCAGAGCGCCACCGGACAGGCCTCGCTCTTCACCGGCGTCAATGCGGCGCAGGTCATGGGACGGCACGTCGAGGGTTTCCCCGGCCCGACGCTGCGAAAGCTGGTTGAAAACGACAACATCTTCCTGACGCTGCAGCGCGCGCAACGCCGCGCGCGCTTCGCGGACGCCTATCTGGCGGATTCGGTGGACGAGATTCGCGCGCGCCGCTTCCGTTCTGTTACGACCATCGCCGCGCTGAGCTGTCCCGACACAATCGCCTTGCGCCAGGATCTGCTTGCCAATCAGGGAGTATGCCACGATCTCACGCGCGAGATCCTGCTTCCCAAGGGCTTCCTGGGACCGGTCATCACACCTCAGATGGCTGCCGAACACCTGGCCCAGATCGCGCTGGGGTACGACCTCACGCTGTTCGAGTGCTTCCGAACCGATCTGGCCGGCCACACCTGCAATCTCGACGAGGCCCGCGCCGTGCTCACATCCCTCGACGGGTTCCTCTCCACACTGTTCCCCATGGCCGTGGAGATGGGCATATTGGTTCTGCTAACCAGCGACCATGGCAACATCGAGTCCGCCAAGTCGCACGGACACACGTTCAATCCCGTGCCCTTCATCGCGCAGGGGCCGGGAGCCGATCAACTGCGCGCGAGCGTTTCCAGCCTGGTTGATGTCACCCCGCAGCTCCTGCGCGTGCTGACGGCGGGGCCGTGACTACAGGACCGAACCCTGCCACGCCACCGTTATCGGAGAAGGAGACAGCATGTCATTGCCAAGCATCGGTATAGCGTTTCCCACCCGCCTGAGCCGGAGCGAGTTCGTCAGCCGGCGTTTCGCGCCGTATCTGCGCGACACCGTGCTGGATGTGGGCTGCTTCGAGGCGCCGCTGCGCGACCTGCTGAAGTCCGTCAAGTACACGGGCGTGGATTTCGCGGGCCGCCCGGACATCCAACTGAACCTGGAGACGACCACGCGGCTGCCCTTCGATGACGGCGCCTTCACCTGCGTCTTGTGCATTGATGTCCTTGAGCATCTTGACAACCTGCACGCGGTGTTCGACGAGCTGGTGCGCGTCTCCGGACGCTACGTAATCGTGTCGTTACCCAACTGCTGGTGCGACGCGCGCCGCGCCATCGAGCGCGGCAAGGGTCAGTTCGCCCACTATGGCCTGCCGGCTGAGAGGCCGCCGGACCGGCACAAATGGTTCTTCAACCTCGATGAGGCCAACCGCTTCCTGGAGGCCAGGGCCGCCGCGGCTGGGCTGTCCCTGGCCGAACGCTTTGTGGCCGAGAAACCGCGCGCCGCGCCCATCCGCCTTTGGCGCAGGCTGCTCTATCCCGGTTGGCGTTACCTCAATCGCTACGGCCGCACGCTCTGGGCCGTGCTGGAGAAGACCGGCTGAGGCTGCCTGGCGACATTGACTGAGCGCAGAATTTCGCTCATAGTGACGCCGGCTTCGCCAGAGGCGCGATAGACTCTGCCATGCACATACAACAGACCAAAGCGGCAAGCCGCCGCAGCGGCGGTCCGCAGTATTACTTTCATAGCGTGCCGTCCGCCATCAAAGACTACTTGAGGAGGAAAGGCGCTTGTGACGTGGTGCTCCAGACCCCTTACGGCATTGCGAGCACTCCGTTCAAGGCGGTTGGGCGCGACCACAAGCTCGATGGCGATCAACTGATTCGAGGAAGCGTGGGACATGACCGCATCCAGCAGGCGCAGGGCACGTCCTCCATCGGGGAAGCGATTCGCGAGTGGTATTGTCTTCGGCAAACCGGGGATATCGCAAGAGTGGATGTGGATGTGGAACTCCACCCGGACGGCCACTTCATTCTGGCGCCCCTCAGCGTTCATATGCGTAACAGGACGCGCCCCATTGTGCTGGACAAACCGTACCATCCTCTCGCCTTCACGCAAGCCTACCAGGCTCCTCTGTGGAAGCGCCAAATCGCCCTGCTGCGGCAATCCAACGCCGACGCCATCGGGTGGGCCGTATCCCAGATCGAGGAAGTGGTCGGGGACCATGCCGTCAGCGGCGGCAGCAACATCAAAGAGGAAGATTTGTTGCGCGCTTCTGGAGCGTTGTCAATCCTTGGAGTCCATCTGAGCGCCTATGTTGGACGCGGATATGACTGTCCGAAAAGCTGGGTGCGCATGCTGGATTATCCGGCTTACCATTGTCCCGTGGAAATCAAGAAACGGTCCCAAGGCTTCAACTACCAGATCCTGAGATACAATCCGCTGCCGCGAGCGCTGTTGTTGTGTACCCGCCACGATCTTCGGAACCCTCCCGATCACGTAGACGTCGTTGAACTCACGGCTCTGGCCCGTTATTTGAACTCGTCAGAGGGAGTCTAGCTTGTCGGAACGCGCCAACATACAGCCAATTGACCATACCATTCCGGACAGGCGCCAGTCCTTTGCCCGGCACTATGGCGTGCACCCCTATTTCACGCGCCGTTCGGCCAATGTCGTACGCGAGTACATCGGCCGCTACAGCAGGGAAGGCGACACGATTCTTGACCCATTTGGGGGCTCGGGGGTCACGGCGATCGAGGCGTTCCTGATGGGAAGACACGGCATCCAGAATGACTTGAACCCGTTCGCCAACTTCATCTCCGCGTCCATCGCGGACACGCGCCTGGCAGATACGGTTCCTCTGGAACGAGCCTTCGAGGATCTGGCTGCAAAATGCCGGGACAAATTGCTGTGGCTGGAGGCGGCATCCGAAGACGAGACCCTTCGTTTCTTGGCGGCGCAGCAACTGCCGGAGAATATCGCTTTGCCGCGAACCTCCGACGCCAAGCACTTCCACGATCTGTGCACGACCAGGCAGCTTGCTGGGCTTTCTTTCCTGAAGAGTGCCATCTTGGAGGTGGCGGACGAGTCTGTCAGATGGCCTCTGCTGCTATCTTGGTCGGCGGCGGCATCTAAACTGAACCGCACGTTCATTTCCTCAAAGGGGCGTGCGGAAAGCCGGGGCGGATCAAGCATTTTCAGCATCTACCGCTACAAGTTGGCGAAAACACCCGTCGAATTGCCCATCTGGGAAACTTTTCTTGGCAGATACCGAAATGTGCTTGCCGCAAAGAGGGAAATCTTCGCTATTCGCGACGCCTATCGCCGCTCGCACGACAATGCGAGCCAAATGGACAGTACGACGCATTTCAGGGCGATTTCGGCCGATGCCGCCGACCTCAAATCGCAGGTCTCGGACGAGTCCATAGACTACGTCTTTACGGATCCGCCATACGGCGCTTTTATTGCCTATCTGGACCTGTCGACGCTCTGGAACCACTGGCTGGGGTTCTCGCTGCCTCCGCATGTCAGAGACGAAGAAATCATCGTGGGCGGCGAACGCTCCATTCCAGAGGAGCAGTATAAGCGACGGCTGGCGGCCAGCATGTGTGAATGCGTCCGTGTGCTCAAGCGGGATCGTTGGCTTTCCATCGTGTTCCAGCACTGGGACATCAGCTATTTCGAGACGATCCTGCAGGCGGTGACTGGATCTGGCGCGAAGTTGATG
>JAQULY010000203.1 GCA_028718445.1 Kiritimatiellia bacterium | reverse complement strand
GCTTCGTCCGGTTCAGGAGCCGCCGCCGGGACGCTGACGGGCAGCGCCAACGCCCTTGTCTGTGGCCCGGAGTGCTTTCTCACGGTGTCAGGCGCAGTCTCGAGTCTCTCACGTTCACATGCACCCCACTCGAGCCCCGATCTCACTGACCCCTTACGCAGCGCAAAAAATAGCATGTTGTTTTCATTCGCTCGTCAACCGCTCTCGTCGCCGTTCTCGTTGACCGAATGACGCGGCTCAGGATTCGCGTGTGTGCGGTTCGATCGCGGCCGCTCACAGCTTCGCGAAGGCGTCGAGGACGCGCTGGATGTGCGTCGCGTCCAGCGCGGCGGAGACCTGCACGCGCAGGCGCGCGCGCCCTTTCGGGACCACCGGATAGCCGAAGGCCACCACCCAGACGCCCAGTTCCAGCAGCCGTTCGCTCTTCCGGATGGCCTCGGCCTCATCGCCGATGGCGATCGGAATGATCGCCGACGGTGACGCCCCGCATTCGAAACCCAGCGCACGCAAACCGTCGCGCACACGCCGGATGTTGCCGTGCAGACGCTCGACGAGCGATGTGTCGCGACGCAGGATCTCGATCGCCCGGTTGGCGCTGCAGGCCACCGTGGCTGGCAGGGCGTTGGAAAAGAGACTGGGGCGGCTGCGTTGCACCAGCAGGTCCACGACCTGCCGGCCGGCGGCGACATAACCGCCCGCGCCGCCGCCCAGCGCCTTGCCGAGCGTGCCGGTGATGACGTCTATCTGACCCAGCACGCCGGCGAATTCCGGCGAGCCACGCCCGGTCGCGCCCAGCACGCCGACGCCGTGCGAATCGTCCAGCACCAGCATGGCCTCGTAACGGCGGCACAGTTCTAGCATAGCGCGCAGGTCCGCCACGGCGCCCTCCATGCTGAAGACGCCGTCCGTGATGACCCACCGCACTCGCGCGGCCGCGTGGTCGCGCAGCAGCTTCTCGAGGGCGCCGAGATCGCCGTGCGGATAAACCAGCCGTTCGCGCGCCTTGGCCAGGCGGCAGCCGTCAATGATGCTGGCGTGGTTCAGTTCGTCGGAGATGATCGTGTCCTCCGGTCCAACCAGCGTGGCGATCGCGGCCTCGTTGGCGTTCCAGCAACTGGTGTAGGTCAGGGCCGCCTCGGTGCCGGACATCTCCGCCAGGCTGCGTTCGATCCGCTGGTGACAATCGAGTGTCCCACAGATGAACCGCACGGAGGCCGTACCGGCGCCATAGCGCTCCAGCCCCTCACGTCCGGCCGCCACCACCTCCGGATGATTGGCCAGGCCGAGGTAGTTGTTGGAGCAGAGCACGACAACCTCGCCATAGCCTTCCAGCCGCACGACCGCGCCCATCGGTCCGCCCAGGTATCGCAGGCGCTTTTCGGTGCCGGCCGCGCGCAAGCCCTGCAGTAACTCGCTTGCGGCTTGATTGAAGATGGTGTTCGGCATAGTATCCTCCCTATCCAAGTGGGCAGCATTATAGGGGTGCTCCGGCCCGTCAACAAGCGGGGATGATACCATGAAGAACGTGTTCAAGCTGGCGGTTGCCGCTGTCATTCTAGCTTGCGGGATGGTGCTGTCGGCGCTGTATCTCTCCAAGCTCTTCATCAGGGTGCGGCAGGAGCAGGCCATCACGGTCAAGGGATACGCTGAGCGCGACGTGGTGTCGGACGTCGGCAAGTTCACCTGCGCCTTCGCCGCCAGGGGCGCAAGTCTCAGGGACGCCTTCGACCGGCTGCAGCACAGCAAGCGCGCGGTCATGGTTTACCTGAAGCAGGCGGGCTTTGGGGATGAGGATGTAACGGCTGGTACCATCAGGACTTCGCGGGTGATGAAGCGCGACGCACAGGGACGTGAGACCAACGAGATCGAGTATCACGACGCGAGTCAGGAGATTGCCGTCACATCAAGTAACGTGACGCTCGTCAAGACCGTGGCCACGGGCATTACCGAACTGATCAAGGAGGGGGTGGACATCAGCGCGTCCGATCCGGCCTTCTACGTCTCCGACCTGAAGGACACGAAGATGAATCTGCTGGCCGAAGCCACCAGGGACGGACTGCGGCGGGCCGGCGCGCTGGCGGCGAACAGCGGCGGACGCGTAGGCGCGCTGATCGCCGCGCGGCAGGGTGTGTTCCAGATCACCGAACGGAACTCCACCGACGTTTCCGGGTATGGCGAGTACGACACGTCCACCATCGCCAAGACCGCCAAGGCCGTCGTCACCCTCGAATACGCGATCGAGCCTGGTCCGGTGGCAGCGGCGTCGCGCTGATCCGCGGTTATGCGTGATGATGAAAAGGTGGCGGCTTCGCTTGGTCATCAGCTTGACATTCGACCATCCGCGTGACAATTTAGTGCACCACTTTTCCGAAACTCTCGTTCAATGGAGACAACATGTCCAAGAAAATGAAAATCGGTATCGTCGGCTGCGGCGCCATCAGCGGCATCTACTTCACGAATCTCTCCAAGACCTTCGGCAACACCGAAGTGGTCGCATGCGCGGACCTGAAGCCGGAAATGGCCGCGGCCAAGGCGAAGGAGTTCGGCGTAGCCAAGGTCTGCCCGGTGGCCGAACTGATGGCCGATCCCGCGATCGAACTGGTCCTGAACCTGACCGTCCCGAAGGCGCACGCCGAGATCGCCCTGGCCGCCTGTCGCGCCGGCAAGCACGTTTACGGCGAGAAACCGCTGGGAATCTCCCGCGACGAGGGACAGGCGATCCTCAAGGCGGCGGCCAAGGCGGGCGTGCGCGCCGGTTCCGCGCCCGACACTTTCCTCGGCGGCGGCATTCAGACCTGCCGTAAGCTGATTGACGACGGCTGGATCGGCAAGCCGGTCGCGGCCACCGCCTTCATGATGTGCCACGGGCACGAGTCCTGGCATCCGTCGCCGGAATTCTACTATGAGCGTGGCGGCGGGCCGATGCTCGACATGGGACCATACTACCTGACCGCGCTGGTCAATCTCGTCGGACCGGTGGCGCGCGTCAGCGGATCGGTGCGTACCACGTTCCCCACCCGCACCATCACCAGTCAGCCGAAGTTCGGCAAGGTCGTCAAAGTCGAGACGCCTACGCACGTCGCCGGGGTGCTGGACTTCGCGCAAGGGGCCGTCGGCACGATTGTGACGAGCTTCGACGTCTGGGGCCACCACATGCCCTGCATCGAGATCTACGGCACCGAGGGTTCGCTGGCCGTACCCGATCCGAACGGCTTCGGCGGCGTGGTCAGCGTCAAGCGCCACGACACCAAGGAGTGGATGAACGTACCGCTCTCGCACGGGAACGCCGAGAACAGCCGCGGCATCGGCGTAGCCGACATGGCCGCCGCCATCGCCGCCAAGCGTCCCCATCGCGCTTCGGGCGAACTGGCGATGCATGTCCTGGACGTGATGCTCGCCTTCGAGGAGGCATCACTCTCCGGCAAGGCCGTCACAATCGCCGCGCAGTGCGGCCAGCCCGCGCCCCTGCCGCTGGGGTTGCGCAACGGACAGATTGACTGAACCTTGGACGACCGGGCAGTTCTCCCGCTTACCGACCGGATGCGGCGGGCGCGTCGTAGTTCTGCGCGCGCAGCCAGTCGCGCACGCTTTCCACCGGCAGCCCCATGATGTTGCTGTAGGAGCCATCGTAACCGGCGATCAGCAGATCGCCGTTTTCGTCAATGTCATAGGCGCCGGCGCGGTCGAGCGGCTTGGTGCGCTTCAGGTATTCCTGAATAACCGCCTCTTCCAGCTTACGGAAATGCACGCACGAGGCCTCGATGCGCAAGTCGGGCGCTTGGCCGGGCATTGACAGCGCCACGGCGGTGAACACCGTCTGCGTGCGTCCGGAGAAGGCGCGCAGCAGCTTGGCGGCGTCTTCCAGGTCGGCCGGTTTGCCTATCAGGCGGCCCTCGAACCATACCAGCGTATCGGCGGCGATCAGGACGGCGTCGGGGCGCAGCGCGCGGGCGGCGTCGTGCTTGGCAACCGCATTGCGCGCCACGGTGCCCACGGGGTCGGACGGGTCGTGGATCTCGGGTGCGCTCACCGGCAAAACCTCGAAAGCGAGCCCCAACTCCGCCAGCAGCTTGCGGCGCCGCGGCGAAGCCGACGCCAGCAGCAACGGAGGAACGGAAACGACGGTTGCCGCGTCCACCGGAGGCCCGGCGTGCCAGACGTTGTCGCGCAGCGCCAGCGCGATGCGTCCCTCGGCGGCCAGATCGTGAAGCAGGGCACGGACGCTGGCGGCATCTTGGCCGAAAGTGGCGCACAGCGCGCCCAGATCCGCGGGATGGCGCCGGACCAGAGCGGCGACCGCTTCGGCCAGTTCCGGATCGCGCGGCGGCGGCGAGGTCGCGTTGATCGCGGCTTCGGGAGTCTCCGCCGCCGGCGTGAAGCGTTGCGCCAACTCCCGCAGGCGCGCGGGCGACACGGCGCGCACGGAACTGTCCGCAGGGGGGCGCGCGGCGCTGTTGAGCTGAATGCGGTCCGGGGCGACGTCACGCAGCAAGGCGGCGATGCGGTCGGCCTGCCATTCAAGGTCGTTCAGGCCGGGCACGATAAAGACCTCGACGATCAGTTCGCCCGCGAAGATGGCGCGGAAACGGCGGTAACCCTCGACGATGGCATCGAACGCGAGCGACGGATGGGGACGCGCGATGCGCGCGAACGAAGCCGCGTCCCAGGCATGCAACGAGACCTTGACGACATCCGCGCGCGCGGCGTCGCGGCGCACCGCATCGAGCGTGAAGAGCGAGCCGTTGGAGAGCAGCAGGGAACGCACGGCGGTCTCGCGCCGCACCCAGTCGAAGACCTCCCCGAAACGCGGATGCAAGGTCGGCTCGCCCGAGCCGGCGAGTGTAATGAAATCGGCCGTGCCGCCCAGGCGCTTCCAGTCGTCCAATTCGGCCAGCACCTTTTCGATGGGCACGTCGGCACGCCGCTCGATGGTGGTCGCGGGCGTCGGTCCGAGCTGACAGAACACGCAACTGAGCGTGCAGCGTTTGACGCCGTCGGCTTGCAGGTCCACTCCCAGCGAACGCCCGAAGCGGCGCGAGGCCACGGGTCCGAACAGGTGCTGATAGGGCGGGGGCATCGCGGCTCAATCGTGCGCCAACTCGTCAATCTTGATGTCCGGACCGAAGACCAGCAGGCGGTCTTCCTTCTCGATGCGCTCGTCGCCGTTGGCGATGATCACCTTGCGCGGCAGGCGCGGATCCTCACCGATACGGCGGATGGCCAGCACGGTGACGCCGAAGGCCTGGCGGACGCCGGCCTCGACGAGCGTCCGCCCGACGAGCGAATCGGGCGGAATGACCTCCGCCACACTGACGCCGTCGGTGATCTCGTAGAGGTCTATCGGGCTGCGCGAGAGCAGCGAACGGGCCAGCCGTTGCGCGCGGTCGCGGTTGGGGTACACCACGATATCGGCACCGATGCGCTTGAGCACCTTGCCGTGCAGATCGGATACCGCCTTGGCAACCACCGTGGGCACGCCCAGGTCCTTGCAGTTGACCGTGGCCATGATGCTGCCCTCCATGTTGCTGCCGATGCAGACCACGACCACGTCGCATTCGTGGAAACCGGCCTCCTTCAGGGTCCGGACGTTGGTGGCGTCGCCCTGCACGGCCTTGGTGACGAAATCCGAGAATTCCTGCACCAGGGCCTTGTCCTCATCTATCAGGAGAATCTCGGCGCCATGTTCCGACAAGCTTTCGATCAGCGCCTGGCCGAAGCGGCCGGAACCGATAATACCTATGCGTTTCATCCGACCACGACCTCTTCTTCGGGGTACTGGAGGCGTTCGCCCGTGCCGGAACGGCCCACGATGAGGGCCACCGTAAGCGGTCCGAGACGGCCCACAAACATCGCCATGATGATAATGATGCGGCCGGCGGCGGACAAGCCCGGCGTCACGTCCAACGAGAGGCCGACGGTGGCAAAGGCCGACACTGTCTCGAAGAGCAGCGGCAGGCTGGCCGCGCTGCCCGGCGCCGGCGCCTCGGTCAGCATCAGGGCGCCGAAGGCGGCGGTAATGAAGAAGATCGAGAGCATGAAGATGACGATGGCCTCGCGCACCACGGCCTCGGGGATGGCGCGACCGCGGTACAGGGTCGTGTGACGTCCCCTGATCATCGCCAGGATGGTCAGAATGAGCACGATCATCGTGGTGGTCTTGACGCCGCCGGCAGTCGAGCCGGGCGCGCCGCCCACGAACATCAGCCCGATGGACAGCAGGCGTCCCGGCTCGCTGAGGGACGACATGGGTACGGAATTGTATCCGGCCGTGCGCACCGTCACGGACTGAAAGAGCGCGCCGACGGTCTTGTCGTCCCAACTCAAACCCGCGAGCGAGGCGTTTTGTTCGAGCGCCAGGAAGGCGAGGCCGCCAGTTGCGATCAGGAAGACGGTGGCCGACAGGGCCATGCGGCTATGCATGGTGATACGGCCGCGCGTCCGGCGGCTGCGTCGCCAGAACTTGAAGACGCTGAGATTGTGGAGCACCAGAAAGCCAAGGCCGCCCGACGTGATCAGCAGTGCGACGGCGATCAGGTAGCTCGTATCGCCGCTCATGGATATGAGGCTGCTGTTATTCGGAAAGAGCGCGAAACCGGCATTGCAGAAGGCGCTGACGGCGTGAAAAACGCCGTAATAGATGGCGCGGACGGGGGCCATGCCGCCTTCCAGATGGCGCCATGTCAGCAATATCGCGCCGCAGCTCTCGATCAACAAGGTGAAGGTGATCGTCCGGTACAGCAGCGAGCGCAGTGCCGGAACCTCGTCGCTGCCCAACGATGTCAACAGGATGGACTCGTTGCGCATGCTCAGACGTCGTCCGGTGAGCACCAGTAGAAAGGTTCCCAGCGTCATGATGCCCAATCCGCCAAGCTGGATCAGCGACAGCACCACAAGCTGACCGAAGAGTGTCAGTCTGGCGCCGACGTCCACAACCGTCAGACCGGTGACGCACGTGGCGCTGGTGGCGGTGAAGAGGGCCTCCAGCGGGCGCAATGGCTCCCCTCCGGTACTGGCCGCCGGCAGTGTCAATAACGCGGCGCCGATCAGAATGGTGACCGCGAATGCGGCCACCATGGCCCACTGCGGTTTGGCGGCGATTCGTCGCCGGCGGTCCTCAGATATGAACCTGCTCATGGATTAACGTCACCATGTTCGCATATTTCGGCGAATCTGTCATGGCCCGGGCGAAAAGGGCCAGTGAGAGGTGAGATGATGGGGCGCGAGTGGAGTGCATGTGAGTCGGAGCGATTTGCTGACCGTACTATGAGGGCGTGGAGGCGTAGCACGGAAGCGGCGCGGATCGGGCCGGAAAGCCGGCGCGTGATCATGGGCCGGCTGCGGCGTCACCGGGGGCGGCGCAACCGCGAGGTTGGCGCCGCCCCCGCTTCCTTGCATCCGGCCCATGCTGACGCGCCGTTTTCCGGTAGTCCCGATCCGCGCCGCGCTTGCCCCCGGCGGCGGGACACGGGTACTTCGTCCGGTTCAGGAGCCGCCGCCGGGACGCTGACGGGCAGCGCCGACACCCCGGTCTGTGGCCTGGAGCGCTTTCTCGCGGAGTCAGGCACAGTTGCAAGTCTCTCACGCTCACATGCACCCCACTCGTGCCCCCATCTCACCGATCCCTCACAATCAAGGGGCAGACTATTTCGAGTGGCTGAAGGCTGTAGGCTATAGACTAAAGGTCCGAGGTCGGCCTTGGCGAAGCAAGATCACGCCTCGTTTGGCGTGGGCCGAAGTGGTAGCGCCGGACCTATGGGACGGCGCACCCATGGCGCGGCCCGGAACCCTCCTTTCCGATGGTCCGGCGGTTTCGGTGGCACGATAGCGGCGACGAGAACGGTGGACGAGTGGCCGGCGACCAAATCGTCAGCCGCTCTCGTCGCCACCATTGTCTCACCGGTCTCCGAATGTCGAAGGCGACAATCGCCAAGGCATGGATTTCCTTCGTCTCGGTGCAGCATGTTACAGCAATACCGTTGCAGCTTTCATCACACAACTTGACAGACAAGTAACGCGTTCGGTAACGTCCGAATGTTAGTGTAAGTGCCGCCCGTGAAGTACGCTCAATAACACTGTTCACCGAGAGAGAAGGGCATAGAAATGGCTATACCTGATTATCAGACTTGCATGCTACCCCTTCTTCAGTTCTACGCGGATGGGAAGGAACACACCAACCACGAATCTACCGATGCTCTTGCCGAAGTCTTCCACCTTTCAGAAGAAGAACAGCGGACTATGCTGCCTAGCGGCGTCCAAGGGCTGTTCGAAAACCGCGTTAACTGGGCGCGGACCTACATGAAGAAGGCCGCCCTAATTGAGGCTACCAAGAGAGGCATCCACCGCATAACGAAGCGCGGGCTGGAAGTTCCTAAAAAAAAGAAGCCCGAACGTATCAATGGGGCATTTCTTGCGACCTTTCAGGAGTTCAAAGACTTCAAGGCGCTTCGCCATAACAAGGAAGAAGACGAGACTCCAGAGCTAGATCTCAACAATAAAACCCCAGAAGAAACGCTTGAAGGTGCCTACCAGAAACCACGCGGGGATCTTGCCGCCGAGCTGTTACAGCGACTAAAGACATGCTCCCCCACTTTTTTCGAGCGCCTGGTAGTGGAAGTGATCGTCAAGATGGGCTACGGCGGCACCCGAAAGGATGCCGGCAGAGCAATCGGAAAATCGGGGGATGGCGGGATCGACGGCATCATCAAAGAGGATAAACTTGGCCTCGATGCCATCTACATTCAGGCCAAACGATGGGACAATACCGTTAGCCGTCCCGACGTACAAAAGTTTGTCGGCGCGCTAACAGGCCAGCGCGCCAAGAAGGGCCTATTCATCACAACCGCCACTTACTCGGCTGATGCGGAAGATTATGTCTCCCGCATCGACGCCAAGGTCGTTTTGATCGACGGGGAAACGCTTGCGCAGCTTATGATAGACCACAATGTCGGCGTGTCCATTGTCGGGGCCTACGAGATTAAGAAAATTGATTCGGACTATTTTGCGGAGGAATAGTGGACGGTAGACGGGCCGGACTGACTGCGTCAGCCAGGCCCGTTCTGCAAGAAAGATTGAAGAGATGAAGAAGGAAGACAACAACTCCACTGAATACCTGGTCCAATGGGAAAAGCCAGCGGACTATGTTTCATCGGCGTTCCTGGCGAAGCTACCGTCACCGATTTCCCGCGACATGCG
>JAQULY010000202.1 GCA_028718445.1 Kiritimatiellia bacterium | reverse complement strand
GTGTGCTCTTCCGATCTGTCTCGGCGTCGGCCGGCGCGACGGCGTAGCGCTCGCGCAGTCCGCGCGGACGCAGGAACCACTCGCCGGCATCCCAGCCGACGATCAGGGCGGTTTCCTCGGCAGCCAGCGCATTGTCGAGTGGCGCGGCATCGGCGCCGAAGGCGGCCTGCACGTTATTGGAGGCGGCCGCGTCGAAGCTCAGGCTCAGAGTGAAGACGCGGAGATCGCCGGCGGGGTTGCCGGACGCGCCAACATCGGCGGAGACTTCGCGGTCGGCGAAGGTCGGCGCGGGCAGCCTGGGGACATCCAGCGTGAGAGCCGGCAGCAACGCGGGCAAGAGCATGCCCAAGGCGCATAAACCAAGTCGCTTCACGAACACCTCCTCGCCACGGTTCATGGCGCTGAGCATAGCGCCCGCAACTCTCCCGCGCAACCGGAAAAATCACACCGCTACCGAAACAATCGCAGAAAATCGCCTGACCCTAAAAACCGCCACATAATCATGCCCTAAACTGCGGCGCTACCAGTTTCCCGACGGGCGTGTTCGGCGTTTGAGGCAAGCAGGCGTTCGAGAATCGCTTCGTCTGGCAAGCCGACAGGCCAGCCGTAGGCGGCGGCGACGGCGGCGTCAAGCTGGCGATGCGCAAGGTCAAGCCATGTGGGGCGGTCGTTATAGAGCCGGGTCAGCGTGCGAGGTTTCCTGTCGGCGGGGTCCACCCCCGCAAGCCAAGCGTCACGCTTGGCGACGAGTTCGCGCGAGGCGGCGGCAATTGCGGTGTAACGTGGATCGGCGGTTGGTTCCTGTCCAGGCGGCCACGGCAGTGGGAAAGTCTCAAAACTTGTCGTAGGTGTGTAGCGTGCGCCACTTTCTTCTTCCCGCAGTTGTGTCCCCTGTGCCCGTGCCCAGACCTCGTGGATCCGTGAGTGCAGAACACCAAAGAAGTAATCATCCTCACGGGCAAATGTGATCGTGCTATCATTTGCCAAGAGTTCCGCCGACAACCAAACGAAGAGGCGGTGTTTGGAATGTCGTGGTGTCGCGATGAAGCGTTTCATCCCTCTCAACGCTTTCCGCATTTCAGGCCGTGGACGTGCATACTGCCACCAGCAGCCACGGTAATCATCGCGTCGGTTCCCCCGCAGGGGCAAAACCACACGCCGGACGTACTCAAACGGTGCACTGTATTGCGCAGCTTCTTCCATCGGCATGAGCCCGAAATCGACTGTCCAGCTAGTCTTGACGTTGCCGCCAATATCGATCGCGCGCATTAGGGGCCGCACAACATCGGAGTTGGGACGACCATTCGGATTGCCGGTGGATGCTAACAGTCGCGATGCGGTCTCGGCGTCCATGTCAAAGGGCGCTTTCGGTGACGGTCCTTGGAAGGATATTCGCGCATTTTCGCGCAGAACTACGGCCGTCGTAATGTCGGTAGCCGCAGTCAAGTCCGGGTTGATCCGCGCGACCGCTTGGCCGTCCAGCGTGCGGGATTCCTCCGCGCCGCCGTCGAACGCTATCATACTGACATGCACGTTGGCCCCGTCGAGAACCCAATCCCGGTCAGAAATTGCCCAGAAGATATCACCGGTGTGCTTGACCCGTTTTAGTACTTCCCGGTTGGCGCCGCCGCGTATGCCCTGGGTAGCGAGTAGACCGGCGCGTTGGCATCCGCCCCTTTCGATGTGGGCGCGGGCCTTCTCGAACCAGTAACAGCAAAGATCGGCGAAAGCCGGAACCCGGCCGGCAAACTGACGAAATAGGGCGTCAACGTAGGCGTCGCCAAGTTCTTGCCGGATGCGGTTGCCGCCGAGAAACGGCGGATTGCCGACAATGAAGTCCACCTTCGGCCAGTCTGGTTCCTTCGGATTGGCCGGATCGGCAAGGTCGAGTATCGCGTCCCGGCATTGGAAGTTACCTTCCATCGCACGGAGTATCGGCTCCTGCGGGGAACCGAAACCGTTGAACCGAATCCACTGAAGCCAGCCGATCCAGACCGTCATTTGCGCCAGGTCGTAGGCGTAGGGGTTGACCTCGATTCCATGGAGTTGCCACGGGCCGACCAGCGGCAGGAACGATCCAAGCCCCTGCTCCATGGAGTAGAGGATGGCGGCCTTTTCCAGGTCTTTCAACGCCTGCAAGGTCACATAGAGGAAATTGCCGGAGCCGCACGCAGGATCGAGAACCTTGACCGTCTGGAGGCGGACAAGGAACTGGTGAAGGATGCTTTCCGCCTCGCCTCGTGCCTTCCGTTGCGCCGATGCCGTCAACGGTTTCGCCGGAGTCGCCCCCGGTTTCTTCTTGCCGGTGGCGAGTACCGTTTCGATGATCTGCCGGGCATCGGCCCACTCGCGGCGTAGCGGGCGCATGATAACCGCGTCCACCAGCGTTACGATGTCATCCTTGCCGGTGAAGTGCGCCCCGAGTTGGGAACGCTTCGCCGGGTCAAGGCCACGCTCGAATAGCGTGCCGAAAATCGAAGGGTCAACCGCGCTCCAATCCAGCCGGGGAGTGTCGGCAATCCGCTTCGCTTCCTCGGCGGTCAGGTCCGGGCACGCCGTGGAATCGAACAGGTTCCCGTTGAAATGCCGAATGCTCTCAAGGCCGAACTCGCCGCCCCTTGCCATCGCGTCGAACAACTGCCCCATGAACCGCCGGAACTTCGCCGGATCGCCGGCCGCCTTGTCCACGATGCGCGTAAATATCTGGTCCGGCAAGAGGCCGATGTCCTCGGCGAACAGGCAGAAGACAACCCGGTCGAGGAAGTGGGCGACGACGGCGGAGTCCAACCCGCGCTTGCGCATGGACTCCGCAATGCCGGCGAATTGTTCCGCCGCGTCCTGTGTGATGGCCTCGCTCGTCCTGCCGGGGCGCAACTTCTCGGGATCGTGGAAGATCGCCCGCAGCACCTCCAGATTGCGCGGTTCGCCAAGCCGGTCGAGGGCGATGTCGTTGGTCGCGGAAGCGGTCCCGGTGAAGTTGGTATGAACAACGATGCGGTCAAGATCGCAGCAGACCAGCAACGGCGGGCTTTCCAGCGCGTCGCGATACAGAAGCAGCTGATCGTAAGCCGCCCCAAGTTCCTTGTGCTTGCCTTTGTACTCGAAGGCGAAGAAGTTCTTCTTCCAGACGTCCGCGAAGCCTTGCCGCCTGCCCGCGCCGTCCGCGGCAGGCAGGCCGCCGTGCTTTGCCGCGCCCTTCTCGAAACAGAATGTCGCGCCGGTGGGATCGGCCTCTGCTGGGGTGGGATGACCGACCAGCCGGCAGAGGTCAATGAAGTGCTCCTGCGCGGCGGACCGCTCCTTCAAGTCCGACCTATTCCACTTGGTTATGAACTCGGCAACCGTCACAACACTTCGTCCCACCGACAACTATCGCTGAACGATACACAAGACGCCGGGCAATTGCCAGACTCTTATCGCGGGTTCTTATCGCGGGTGTTGTCGCGGAGTCAGTCCAGCACGATACACTGCTCGATGTCGGCGACGGCGACTTCCATGCGCTCGATGCGCAGGCGCAGGGGCAGGCGGCGGTCTATCGCTGCTGGCGGGTAGAGGAGTTCCAGCGGGCCCTCGAAATCGCCGTCAAAGTTACGAAGGCGCATGCGTACCCTGCGTCCAACCGGGACGCACCACTCGCGCCGTATCGCCTCCAGGCGCGCCTCCACCTCCCGCCGCCAGTTCTCAAAACCGTCGGCGTTGCCCGTCTCGAAATCGAAAACGCCTTGGATTTGCAGTGGTTCGTTCATGCACGATGCCGCCACCGAATGTCTAAACTTCTCCGTCGTCTACATGGCCGGAATCTATCGCCTGGTCTTCCTCTTCGGCGTTGGCGGCAGGTGGGTATCTCTGCAACAGCGAGAACATGCCGTTTTGATCACCAGTGAAAAACTGCGTTAGCAATTCGCGCATGGACGCACGCGGGTATTGGTCCGTGCCAACGTAACCTTGCTCAAATGATGGTGTACCGAACAACGCCCCATGGACTTTCACCGGATACTCGTATGCCAGTCCCACCAGTTCCCGGCAATATGCCGTGATCATCAATGAATGCCCTGTGTCGTCCATGAGATGAAATAGAGGTCTGAACTCCTCAAGTTCCTCGTCGGGCACGTTTCCCCATGCTTCGATCTCTTTCTCCCACGGAATGGACTCGAATATGATCAGCGCCTCCTCCAGTTCGATTACCGGGTATTCCGCCTGTTCACCAGTAACTCGCTGTACCTGTAATGCGACGCCCATGGACTATCTGCTTCGGTGATCAAGGACGCGTCGTTGGCAACAGCCAGCGCGATGAACACCGCGTCAATCGTGTGTCCCGATCCCGCCGGACGATATCATGTGCCTGGGTCGCGCCGCGCAACCGCCCGCTTGCCGCGCGGATGTTCTGAAGGCGTTCTCTGTAGCTCAGACGTCGGCGTTCTTCCTGTTTCACCGTCACATAGGCCGCCAAAGCTTCATGCACCAGCGCCTTCTTGCTGCGCGTTGCACTGTAGCGAAAAGCTTCCTCCAGCAAGCCATCGTCAATCTCGATGTTCGTTCGCATACAAACACGGTACACATGGTGTGCCTATGCTGTCAATTCACCCCTAGACTGCGAGAATTGCAGCTTCCTCTGCCGCCCACTCATGCGCTCGCCCTTGCACTTGCGGCTCGGCAGAGCCTTTCCAATACTCTCGTTCACTCGCGCATTGAAAGACTAGTTGAGGGCAAGCGTCCTCACGAGCCGTCTCCGCGCAATCAACGTGCATTATTCGGTGGCACAAGCGCGTAACTCTCGCAATCTGGGGTTCACCTCAACTCGCCGATCGCACTTAGCGATTGCGGAATGCGCGCCGGATGGGCTATGGTTGAGACATGGTTCCGCAGTGGCTGATCGAACGCAAGCGTGACGGTGGTGAGTTGTCGCCCGAGGAGATCGCGTTCCTCGTCGAAGGCTTCACGACCGGCGCCATTCCCGACTACCAGATGGCGGCCTGGGCCATGGCGGTATTCTTCCGCGGCATGACGCCGGCCGAGATCGCCGCGCTAACCGGCGCAATGATGCGCTCCGGCGACGTTCTGAACTTCGACGATCTGCCGCGCCCGACCGCCGATAAGCATTCCACCGGCGGCATCGGCGACAAGATTTCGCTGATTCTCGCGCCACTGGCCGCTTCGGCCGGCCTCGCCGTGCCCATGATCTCGGGCCGCGGTCTTGGCCTCACCGGCGGCACGCTCGACAAGCTCGAGTCCATTCCCGGCCTCAACGTGCGGCTTTCGCAAGATCGCTTTCGCAGTATCGTCGGCGACGTCGGCTGCTGCATCGCCGGACAGACCGAGCGCTTTGTGCCCGCCGACCGCAAGCTCTACGCCCCCCGCGACGTCACCGGCACTGTCCCCAGTATCCCGCTGATCGCCGCCAGCATCATGTCGAAGAAACTGGCCGAAGGGGCGCGCAGCCTGGTGCTCGACGTCAAGTGCGGCCGCGGCGCCTTCATGCGCACGCGGGACGAAGCCCAGGCGCTGGCGGAAAGCCTGATGTGCGTGGGCCGGGACCAAGGACGCCATATGGCCGCATTGATCACCGATATGGAGCGTCCGCTGGGCGCCACTATCGGCAACGCGGTCGAGGTCGCCGAGGCGATTGAGGTTCTGCGTGGCGGCGGGCCGCGCGGCGTGCGTGACTTAACGGTCGAACTGACAGCACACATGGTGGTGCTGTCCGGGGGCGCAGCCGCACTGGCATCCGCGCGACGCGAACTGGAGGCGTGTCTCGACGATGGCCGCGCCGCCGCGCTGTTCCAGCGCATGATCGAGGCGCAAGGCGGCGATCCGCGCATCGTTGACGACCCCTCCCTGCTGCCGCTGGCGCCGGTGCAACGCGACGTTCCAGCGCCGCGCGATGGTTATGTCGCCGACATTGACGCGGAGCAACTGGGCCGGGTGGCGCTGCTGCTGGGCGCCGGCCGTCGCCGCACCGACGACACGGTGGACCATGCCGTCGGCATCTCGCATCTGGCGGCGCCGGGCACGCGTCTGTGCCGTGGCGACACATTGATGCGCCTGCACGCCCGCACGGCCGATGCCGCCGCCGAAGTTTTCGATCAATCAGTTCGGGCCGTAACGCTTTCCGATGCGCCCCCACCCCACCGGCCACTTGTGCTCAAGACCATCGGCGAAACGCCATGAAACCATCCGACTGGCACGATTTGGAGCGCGCCGCGCGTCGCGCGGCGAACGAGGCCCATGCCCCCTACTCCGCCTTCCGCGTCGGCGCCGCTGTGCGTACGCGCGACGGCAGGATCTTCACGGGCGCCAACATCGAAAACGCCTCCTACGGTCTGACCGTCTGCGCCGAGCGCGTGGCCATCTGGAAGGCGGTCTCGGAGGGAGCGCGCGGGTTTGCGGCCCTGGCGGTAGCGGCCGGACGAAAAGCTCCGGTGACGCCTTGCGGCGCCTGTTTACAGGTGCTGGCCGAGTTCTGCCCGCCGGACTTGCCGGTTCACTGCGTAGCGTTGCCGGCGACCTCCAAGACGGTCAAGGAGTTTGTGCTGGCCTCCCTGCTGCCGCATGCCTTTACGTTGTCCGGCGCTTCGCGGAAGAGATAAGGCTGCCGCCAAGTGGAGAGCAGCACCCGGTCGGGCAGCAGCGGCAGGCGATAGCCGGCGTATTGGCCCAGGACGACGCGGAAGAGGTTGACGGCGGTGAGGTCAGCGCGTAGCGCTTCATAGCGGCGATCCGGGAAGTACAACGCGCACAGGATGGCGGTGCGCTCGCGCGCGTTACACGCCGTCAAGTCGTGCCAGTTCCATTGCGAAGCCGGGCCATGGTCCGACTGCAGCACGATGACCAATGGGCGCGGGCAGCGACGCAGCAATTCCTCAATCGTCGTCTTCACACGTGAAGTCAAATAGCACAGTTGCGAAAGGTAGGCTTCCCGGTAGGCCGCAGCGGAGAGATGCGCGTCGTTCACCAGGTGCGAGCCGTCATCCAGCGTGAAACGTTCGGGCGGTGGCAGCAGGCCCCTGGCATCGTAGACAAAGGGCGGGTGCGGCGCGCCCAGACGCGCGTAAATGTATCGCGGACGGGGCGACGCCACGGCCGCGGGCAGCGTACTCAGAACAGTATCAGCCCGCCGCGCGTGATCGGCATAGGCCCGACCGCCAGCGGTCAGCGAGCCGATCCAGGAGCGGCCAAGGCAGGCCATGGTGAACTCGGCCAGCGTGCCTGAGGGCCAGCGGATATCGGCTTCCAGCGCGTCGGTCGCGCAGTACCCGGTGGGATAGGCAACGATCTCGTATCCGCGCCGGCGCAACCTCGCGGCCACATCGCTGCGGCCGATCAGACGGGCCAGCACGGCGCGATCGGCGCTTTCGCGGTGCGGTTTCAGATGCGCGTCCAGGTAGCGCATGTTGAGCGTTGAGGCGATCGAAAGCGCCGTCTGGCTGTAGTTGCTGCGTGCGCGGCGCAAGACGCGAAAGCCTTTGGCCTCAAGCCAGTCGAGAAACGCGCTGTTGTCGTGACCGTAGAGGTCACGCAGCACATCGTCGCGCGCGTAGCCGTCCAGCACCAGGTGCACGATCGTCGGCGCCTGTTCGTCCGCGATGGCGACAGGGCCATCGGGCGGCGTGTCGGCACGAATCAGCAGTGCCCGGCGCACCTCGATCGCGGCCACACCGACAACTGATACCGTCAGCAAGGCGACCGCCATGCACGCCGCGATACCAGCCGCGACGGCCGTGCCGCGCGGATGTTTCCGCGTGGTAAGACCGGCCGCCACCGCCAACACAAACCCGCCCAGCGCGAGCGACAGGCGCATCGGCTCGGCCCAAGACTCAGGGCGCCACAGCGTGCGCGCCGGAACATAGAGCATCAGGCAGCCATGCAGCCCGTTGTAGAAGGCGAGCAGCGCGGCGGCAACCGCGGTTGCCCGCGGGTCGCGCAGCCAGATAAACAACGGCGCCCATAGCGCCAGAGCCATGCCGAGTGCCAGCAGCAGTGGCGCCCACAGGGCCGGCAGGATCAGGTTAGCGTGGTTCTGCACGTAGAACGCCAGCACGAAGAAGACACTGAAGCCCGCCGCCGGCCAGAGGCTCGCAAGCGCTGTTCGAATCCGCTCTGCCGCCGCGCGCATCACTTTTCCCCGTTCGTCGCCGGCAGACCGTGTCCGGAGGTGTCAGCGCCGACACAGGCGCCTTCCCGCAGTACGACAGACGACCTGCCCGGCCGCAGGACATATCGCAGCACACGCAACAGGCTGCGCACTGGATGTTCCTGGTCGTGGACCGGGCTGGGACCGAGACTGCGGTCCGCGGCAGGCACGGGCAACCGCACGCACAGGCAGAGGCCAAGCAGCATGACGGCGGCGTATAACCACGCCGCCACGGCGTAGTGCATGGCCTCGCCACGTCGCAGCCAGAACCCCATCATGACGGCCGATACGCCGCAGCAGACGTTCGTGCCGGCGCTCCACACGGCATTGGTGGCGTGTCGCAAATCGGGCCGCATACGCAGCATGTAGCCTCGGTTGGTGGCCACGTAGTGACCGCATTCGGCGACCGGAATCAAGGCGCAAATCGCGGCCACCAGCGGCAGCGGCGCGTGTCCCGGGCGCAGACAGCCGATCGCCAACAGGCATACGCACGCCAGCAGTCCCGCGCCGGCCATGGCGACGGGACTGCCGTGGCTGTCGGCAATGCGACGCCAGCGTGCCGTTGTGGGTATGGCCAGCAGGTTGCCGCAAGTCGTCAGCAGCAGAATCAGTCCGGCGCCGAAGCCGAGATGGTCGCGGAGCAGCAACATGACCAGCAACCCCATCCCTGTGTAGACGAACCCAAACCACGCCGCGCATCCCAGGAAACCGACGAACATGTGGTCGCGCAGCACCTGGCGGTAACTTCCTCGCGGCGTTTTACCGCCAAGCGAGACGGCTCCGCCCCCCGGTACCAGGCGCAAGAACCTTACACTCAGCAGGCCGAACGTCACGCCCATGCCGGCGACGGCAGCAAAGCGCCAGAGCGGCGGATTGCTTCCGATTACCAGGAAACAGAACACGCCGAACGCCACCGCCAGCATTCGCGTCATGACGGTCTCGGCGGTGAAGAAACGCCCCAACTGGCTGGGGTGCACGATCTCGTGCAGCCAACTGGACCAGGCGATGCCCGCCAATGAACGGGTGACGCTGAAGAGGCCGGCCGTGACAAACAACAGGGCCGACGCCGGC
>JAQULY010000201.1 GCA_028718445.1 Kiritimatiellia bacterium | reverse complement strand
GAAGGGCGGCGAACCCGCCTGCCGCCAGGCGGCCAGCAGCAGGTGCGCCGTGCCGCCGCCGGAACCGAGCTGGCGTCCGGGCGGATCCGACGCTACACATGCCGGCCGCCAGGCAGGGTTCCACGGCATGAAGACATTTGCGGCTGCCGGCGGCAGTGAAAGCAGAATGTCAATGGCTTCCATGCTGTTCAGTTGGCTGCAGCAGGTGCGGGGGCCGCTGCTGCTGGCGCAGCCGCCGGTGCCGGTGCAGGTGCGGCAGCCGGGGCGGCAGCAGGGGCCGGTGCTGCGGGTGCGGCAGCCGGGGCCGGTGCGGGAGCAGCAGCGGGGGCTTCAGCCGGCGCCGCCGTGGGAGCGGCCTCAGCGGGAGCGGCGGCCGGCACCAGGGCTGTCGCCGGGGCAGGGTTGGTGGCAGGCGCGTTCGCGTAGACGATCTTCGCGCCGGCCCGCAGGCCCTCGATGAACTTCTCGAAGGCGGCGTTGCGGCTCTCGGAGGTCAACTGCTCGCGCAGTTTGTCACGCACTTCTTCGAGCGGCTGCACGCCCGCGGCGGTGCGTCCGGTAACCTGGATAATGTGATAGCCGAAGGGCGTTTTGACGACATCGCTAATGGCGTTGGTGGCCAGGGCGAAGGCGGCCTCTTCAAACGCCGGCACCATGCGGCCGCGGCCGAACGACCCCAAGTCGCCGCCGGAGTCCTTGCTCGGGCAGTCGGAGTTGGCTGCAGCCAGCGTTGCGAAGTCGGCGCCTTCCGTAAGTTGCTTGCGCAGCCCCTCGGCCTTGGTCTTGGCGGCGGTCTGCTTGTCGGCGGGCTCCTCTTCCTTGCAGCCGATCAGGATGTGACGCGCCTGGACCTCTTCGTCCTTCTTGAAGCGATCGCCGTTGGCGGCATAGTAGTCGGCGACGGCCGCGTCCGTGGCAGGCGCGATTTTGGCCGTTTCGGTGTCATAGAGCTTACGGATGGATTCGTTGTCGCGGATGTCCTTGCGCACCTGCTCGATGGTTACGCCCATCTGCTGCAGCGCGGCGTTCAGCTCCGTGCCGGGCGGCAGGCGCTTGGTCAGGTTGCTGAGCGTGCTTTCGACGTCGGCATCGGTGATCTTGATGTTGCGTTTGGCGGACTCGGCCTTCAGCAGCGTGCTGACGATGAACTGGTCCACCATGCGTTCCTGCATGCGGGCGCCCATCTGTTGCATCATGGTGCCGACCTGTTCGGCGGGCACGCCCTGCGAGCGCATCATCCGTTCGGTCATCGCATTGGCCTCCTTGCGTGTCAGGACCGTGCCGTTGACTGTTACCAGGGGCGTGTCGGGCGCCAGGTCAGGCATGGGCATGACCGTGTCGGCGCCGGTGGCGTCCAAGGCTGCGCCCAGGTCGGGCGCACTCTCCGGCGCGGCGGGTGTTTTGGGCGCGGCCGACTTGGAGCAACCGAGCGACAGCACGCTGGCGCAGAGGCACAGACAGGTCGTTGAACGGATCAGATTGGCAGTATGCATCTAAACCTCTCCAGCGGGCCTGAACGCACGGCGGTCACGCGGTCCCGCATTCACGATTACGATTGGAACGAATGTGGCGGGATCACATCCAATGCGCCCGCGCTCACCCGGTCACGAAGGCAATACCTTATACCGAAATCGGCCGTAGGACAATGCCGTTCTGCGGAACGGCGACAATAAAGCCTTGAGAATCAAACCTGACCACTAGATCCTGCCTACAGCCCCTCGGGCGCTTCGAATACGGTGACGCCCACCCCGCAATGGGTCAACCGGCTCGCACACCAACTTCGCCTTGGCACGCGGCTTGCTAAGCGAGATGGAAACAAGCCATGCCTGCCTGTGGTAATAAAGTAACGGCCAGCGCCGTGGACGCCTGCGATCCGCTGGCGCTGGCGCATGCCCATCCCGAGTGGAGCGCGCTGGCGCCGGTGACGTCAAACCAGCGCCGCGCGGTATACGTAATCCTGGCGGTGGTGGCGCTAGGACTGATACTCAGGCCAATGGCGACGGGTAAGACGCTGGTCGCGCTGGTCACGCTCTTCTACCTGATGGTGACACTCTACAAGATCGCCCTGGTGCGCGCCGCCGCGGGAGCAGGCGCCACCATGCGTATCGGCGCGGCGGATCTGACGGCGGCGGAACCGCGCGACTGGCCGCTGTACACCGTGCTGGTGCCGATGTATCGCGAACCCGAAACCGTGCCGCAGATGGTTGCCGCCCTGAAGGCCCTGGACTACCCCGCCGCTCGCCTTGACGTTCAGTTGCTGCTGGAGGCGGACGATGATGCCACCCTGGCGGCGGCGCGCACCCAACGCTTGCCGCCCGGTTTTCGTGTGACGCCGATCCCCGTTTCGTTTCCGCGCACCAAGCCCAAAGCCTGTAACCTCGGCCTGCACGAGGCACGCGGCAAGTACCTGGTGATCTACGACGCCGAGGACCGGCCCGAGCCGGACCAGTTGAAGAAGGCGGTGCTGGCCTTCGAAGCTTCGCCCGAAAAAGTCGTCTGCGTGCAATCGCGGCTCAACTACTACAATCCCCGCCACAACCTGCTGACACGCTGGTTCGCCGCCGAATACTCGGCCTGGTTCGACCTGGCGCTGCCGGGGCTGGCAGCCATGCGGGCCGTCATTCCGCTGGGCGGCACCTCCAACCATTTTGTGACCGAAGTTCTGCGCGGCTTGCTGGGCTGGGACGCCTATAACGTCACCGAGGACTGCGACCTGGGTGTGCGCCTGGCGCGCGCCGGCTACGAGACGCGCATGCTGGAGACCACCACCTGGGAGGAGGCGTGCAGCGATCTCGGCTTCTGGATCCGTCAGCGCACCCGATGGCAGAAGGGCTACATCCAGACCTATCTCGTTCACATGCGCGCTCCGCTCGCATTGTGGCGCGATCTCGGAACGCGCAATTTCCTGCATTTTCAGCTTCTGATCGGAGGTTCGGTCTTCTCCTCGCTGATCAATCCGCTCTTCTGGCTGATGGCGCTGATCTGGTTCGTCTTCCGGCCGGCCGGCGTGGAGGCGCTTTATCCCGGATGGGTCTTCGCCATCGGGGCCTTCTGTCTCTTTGCGGGCAACTTCGTTTTCGTCTACGTCAATCTGCTGGGCTGCTATCGCCGCCGCTACGATGACCTGATGTGGGCCAACCTGCTGACGCCGCTCTATTGGGCGATGATGAGCTACAGCGGTTGGCGCGCCTTCCTGCAGTTCTTCGCTAATCCCTTCCATTGGGAAAAAACGCAACATGGACTTTCCGCGCCACAAGCTGGCTGACATCCTGCCGGCCGCCCTGGCCGCGCTACTCTGGTTCCTGCTGACCGCTTCGCAGCCGGCATGGCTGTCGCCGTCCGCCTGGACGCATGCCAGCATTTGCCGCCAATTGCTGGCGGGAACCACCGAGGGACGTCAGGCGCTGTTCGGCAGCCTATGGCATGCCCCGCTGCCGGCGCTGGCGGGACTGCCGGCCGCCGCGATCTGGCCGCGCGACACCACGGTGCTGGCCGGTCGCGTTACCGCCGCTCTGGCGGTGTGTTACCTGCTGGTAGCGCTCTGGCGCGCTTGTCGCCGTCGTCTGCCGCGCCGCTGGGGGCCTGTGGTCTGGCTGGGGTTTGCTACGCTGCCGTGTACGCGTTTCCTGATGGGCGATCCGCAGCTCGCAGTGACCTGCGCCGCGGGCGCGGCCGCGCTGGTGAAGATCGCCGACTGGTGCGACGGTCGCCGCTTGCCGGATCTGGTCAAGTTAGCCTTCGCGCTGGCGCTGCTGGCTCTCTGCGGCGGCGCGCTGGCCGGCCTGGTAGCGGCGCTGTTGTTGTGCCTGCCGCTGACGATCGTCGGCGATGGCGCGCTGCGCCGGCGCTTCCAGGGATTGATGGTGCTGGGCGTGCTGCCGGTGGTCTACGCGCTGACGGTATGGGGCCTGATGTGTCGCCTGATCCTGATAGACGGTTTCTACCCATGTCGCTTCGCGATGCAGGGCAGGGGCCTATGGCTGGGATGGGATCGGTGCGGCCTCGCGCCCGCGGAGACGCTCGCGCTGGTGGTGTCGCTGGGCGGTGCGGTGGCGGGCGCCTGGCGCCGGCGTCCGGCGGCAGTTGTGCTGGGTCTGTTGGGCATGACGCTGGCCGGATGGATTGTGGTACTGCAGGCCTGTGGACTGCCGTGGGCGACCGCCGCCGCGTCATGCGTCGGGCAGGTGACGGCGCTGCTGACGGCAGTCGCCCTGGCGCCGCCCGCCAGCGTGCCCGAGAGGCCTGCGAGCGGCCGCGGCTGGGCGTTGTGGCCGCTGGCGCTAAGCCTGGCGTTTGGCGCTTTGCGCGCTCCCACGGCGCCAGGCGCGCCCGCGGCCGCGCGGCGCGCCCGGGCGCAGCGCGAGACGCTGGATGCCGTCCGCGAGTTTGTGGTTGCGCGTACCCACTATGGGCGAGTCTTCGTATGCGGCTACGATGGTCTGGCGCTGTTGGACGGATACGACCACGACCTGTACGTGCCGGTTCTGGACCTGCACATCAACTCGCTGCGGGAAGGCTATCGCGGACAGGACCTCTTCCTGCTGGCGCCGCGTCCGGTGGGAGCCGCGGCCACGGAGTGTCCGGTGTGGCGGTACGGCGACATTTACGAACACGGCGCTGCGCGGGCGCTGTATGCCGGGGACTGGGGCGACTGGCGGCTCTACGAGATCGTGACGGCGCCCACGGCGGAACAGCTCAGGGAGTGGCGCCGCCCTGCGCCTGCTCCGCGGCCAGTTCCTGCTGCTGACGCTCCAACTCGGTAGCATCGCGCTCCCACTCCAGCGCCGTCTTGTGGAGCTCGTGTTGTATGGCTCGCAGCCGCGAACCGGCGGCGGCATAGTCCACGCCGGCCGTGCCGGACGAGAGTGTCGCGCTCAGGGTGCGTTCCTCGCCTTCAAGTTCGGCGATCTTCTGTTCGGCCTTCTCCACGCGCCGCTTGAGCGGGCCAAGCAGCGTCTGGGCGCGGGCGCGCGCCTGGGCTCGGACGCGCCGCAGTTCGCGTGAACTGTTTGCGGCGGCGCCGGACGCGACGATGGCCGCGGTCGCGTTGTCGGACTGCTGTCGCGCCTGATGTGTCAGCCAATCGCGATACTCATCGTAAGTACCCGGGTAGCGGCGCAGGCCGGCGGGTGTGATCTCGATCACGGAGGTGGCGATGGCGCGCACGAACTCGACATCATGGCTGACCAGACAGAGTGTGCCGTCAAAGGCGTTCAAGGCCTGTTCCAGCGTCTGCCGTCCCTCGAGATCGAGGTGCGTAGTGGGCTCGTCGAGCAGCAGGAAATTCGGGGGCGCCAGGAAGAGCTGCAGGAAGGCCAGGCGGATGCGCTCGCCGCCGCTCAGTACGCCGGCCGGCTTCTCGACGTCCTCGGCCGTGAACCCGAAGGTACCCAGTTGCGCGCGCAAGTCGCGTTCGAGACGCGCCGGTGCGGCGCGCTTGGCGCAGCCCAGCACGGTCAGTTCAGGCGGAATGGTCTCGGCGAACTCCTGCGACTGATAGCCGACGATGACCTTGTGCCCCGGCACGCGCACACCGGCGGTGGGTTCGCGCACGCCCGCCAGCAGGCGCAGCAGCGTGGTCTTGCCCATGCCGTTGTAGCCGACGATGGCGACGCGGTCGCCGCGGTTGATGCGCAGATCCACGCCGGAGAGCACATTGTGCTGCCCGTCGTAGGAGAAATCCGCGTTTTCGAGGCGCATGACCTCGGCGCCGCAATGCGGCGCGGGCGCCAGCCGCAGTTTGCCGGCGCTCTGGCTGCGTTTGGGCAGGCGTATTTCCTCCATTCGCTCGATCATCTTCACCCGGCTCTGCGCCTGAGTGGCCTTGTTGGCCTGCGACTTGAAGCGCTCCACGAAGCGTTCGAGCTGTTCGCGGCGGCGATCCTGGTTGGCCTTCGCAGCCAGCAGGGTGGCATAGCGCACTTCGCGCTCGCGCAGGTAGTAGTCAAGGTCGCCGGCGTAGCGGGTGACGCTGCCGGCGTCAACCTCGATGGTCAGCCTGGTCAGGGAACGCAGCAGGTATCGGTCGTGCGAGATCAGCAGCAGGGTGCCGTCGAATCCGCGCAGGAAGCGCTGTAGCCATTCGACGGCGGGCAGGTCCAGGTAATTGGAGGGTTCGTCCAGCAGCAGCAGGTTCGGGGCGGCGGCCAGGATGCGCGCCAGTTCGGCGCGCATGCGCCAGCCGCCGCTGAAAGCGCCGAAGGGTCGGTCAAAGCTGTCGGTCGCGAAACCGAGTCCGCCCAGGGCGGCTTTGACGCGCGATTCGAGTTCATATCCGCCGAGGTGTTCGAACTCGGTCTGGCGTTCGCCCAACGCGCGCAGCAGGCGGGCGCGTTCGGTTTCGGAGTCCGTCGCGGCTGATTCGGCCGCGAGGCGATGCAGTTCAGCTTCCAGATCGTGCAGGCGCGGTACGCCGCGCATCGAGTATTCGAGCAGCGTTTCGCGCGCGTGGGCCGGTTCGGGATGCTGCCGCACGTGGCCGATGGTCGGTTCGCCCTCGATCAGCACGCGCCCGGCGTCGGGCAGTCGCGTGCCCAGGATCATCTGGAAGAGCGTGCTCTTGCCGGCTCCGTTCGGACCGACGATGCCGACGCGTTCGCCCGCATTGATGCGCAGGTCCACGTCCGAGATGACGTCCTGCGTGCCATAGTGAATGCTGACTTTCTGGAACTCGATCACGCGGGCAGATGATTAACGAAAGCGCGACGGAAGGCAAGCGCTACGGGTCGCTCGCTTGTCATGCCATAGCCGTTTCGGTAGAGTATGCCACTCAAAAGGGCGGGCACCTTCACTCCAATCTGGCGGTTCGTCATGTTCTGTTCTCACACAAAGTCATGTTGCTTGTTGCTGCTATGTTTTGCAGGCCAAGTTGTCCAGGCCGGGTGGGAGGATACGGGTGCGCCGGTGCGCGAACAACCCGCGCCGGCCTATCGCCGGTCAGGATCGTCCACCTCCGCCACGCGTGCGCCCGCTACCGGACAACGCGCGGTACGGCGGACGCCACCGCGTTCCGCCCCCGCGCCGGCACCCAGGCGGCTGGCGGCGCCGCAGCCCGGCGTGGTCCCGCCGGATCTCTACTCGACGTTTCTAGATTCGCCGGTGGAACCGCGCCGTTGGGTCAGCCTGATGTATATTGACGCCGCCACGGTCAGCGGCAGCGCGGACGACCTGACCATGGGCGAACTCGAAATCGAGGCCAACCTGCTGCGCCTGCGCAATGTCATGGCCGGCGATATTGACTTGGGGATCGGCCTGCGATCGGTTTTCTTCGGCGGCGACGCCGGTTACGAAATCATGCCGACGGCGCTGTTGGCGGTGCCGCTGGAGGCGCGCTGGGCCTGGCGCTTTCTCAACGGCGGCTCGCTGCAAGTCGGCGCGCGTCCCGGTATCTATGCCGATGCCGAAGCGTTGGGCGGCGGCATGTTCGGCATGCCCTTGCAGGCGGCCTGGTACAGCGTGATCACGCCGCGTTGCTCCTGGATGGCGGGCGCCGAGGTGCGGCCGGCTTGGGATCTGCCTGTCATGCCGCTGCTCGGTCTGGCATGGGAGCCGTCCGAGTTCTGGCGCTTCGAACTGGCCGTGCCGCGCTCGCGCGCGCAATTCATCGTCGGGCCGTTGGCGCTGTTCGGCACTGCCGAGTGGCGCAACACAACCTATGCCATGTCGGGCGAGGATGGCGATCCGGATGAGCTGACCTCTGAGGATATTCTGCTGGGCGGCGGTGTGCAGTTGCGCGCCACCGATTCCTTCAGCCTGGCCGCCGAAATCGGTACGCTCGTGAACCGCACGCTGACGGCCGATGGCGACGCCGGCGAAGGCGATCTGGACCTGGGCAGCGCGCCCTATTTTCGCGTGACCTTCGGCGGTTCGCTCTGAGCCGGCGCGGCGGTGGGGATCGTTCAGCAAAGGAAACACTATGGCAGCGCGGATTCTAGACGGCAAGGCGGTGGCGGCAGAATGGCGGCGCGAGATCGCCGCCGAGGCCGCCGAACTTGAGCGGCGCACCGGCGTGACGCCCGGTCTGGGCGTGGTGCTGGTGGGCGACGACCCGGCGTCCGCGTCGTATGTCGCCGGCAAGGAGCGCGCCTGCAGCGACTCGGGTTTCTTCGCGCTGGACTGGCGGCTGCCGGCTGACTCCACGCAAGCGGACGTAATCGAGTTGATCTCCAGGATGAACGGCGATCCGCGCATTCACGGTATTCTGGCGCAACTGCCGTTGCCGCGGCAGATTGACGAACAGGCGGTTATCGAGACGATTCTGCCGGAGAAGGACGTTGACGGTTTCACGCCCGTCAATGTCGGGCGCATGCTCCTGGACCTGCCCTGCTTTCTGCCTTGCACTCCGCACGGCATCGTTCGCCTGCTGATGCACGCTGGCATCGCGACATCCGGCCGGAGCGCCGTGGTCATCGGCCGCAGCAACATCGTCGGCAAGCCGGTGGCGCACCTGTTGATGCGCAAGGCGCCGGGTGGAAATGCCACGGTTACAGTCTGCCACACAGGCACGAGCGATCTGGCCCGGTTTACGCGCGAGGCGGACATTCTGGTGGTGGCAGCCGGGAAACCGATGACCGTTACCGGCGACATGGTCAAACCGGGGGCGGCGGTGATCGATGTCGGCGTCAACCGCGTCGCGGATGCGAGCGCGGCCAAGGGATTCCGTCTAGTGGGAGACGTGGACTTCCACTCCGTCAGCCAGGTGGCCGGCTGGATTACGCCCGTGCCCGGGGGGATCGGCCCTCTCACCATCACGATGCTGCTGCGCAATACGCTCGAAGCCGCGAAACTCGCGGCCGGCCAACATCATCCGACGGTCTGAGACTGAGCCCATGATCAGACTTGCTCAAGTTGGCATCGGCGGGTTTGTCGGCGCGATAGCGCGGTATGCGCTCTCCGGTCTGACTCATCGCTGGACGTCCGGCTCATATCCGGTGGGAACGCTCGTGGTCAACGTGCTGGGCTGCCTGGCGATCGGCGTGGTCATGGGATTGATCGAGGATAAGAACATACTTGGACCAAACGCCCGCCTGTCGCTCGCGATCGGCTTTCTCGGCTCGTTCACGACCATGTCTTCGCTATGCTACGAGACGGTCGGACTGTATGGCCAGGGGCAGTTGGTTGCCGCCGTCCTCAATGCCGCGGGCAACTTCGTTCTGGGTATTGGCGCGGTTGTGCTGGGGCGGACGCTTGTGCATATGGTCCTGTAACTGTTCACCATTCACGCCGTTCGCCGTCGCGGCG
>JAQULY010000200.1 GCA_028718445.1 Kiritimatiellia bacterium | reverse complement strand
GGCCAGCGTCGTCTTGCCGACGCCACCTTTTCCAGTGATGGCAATGGTGAAGGACATGCTTGGTTCAGAGATTCTGGCCGTGCGGTACGCCGCAGCCGTCGCTGACGCGCTGTAGTTCCACGCGTTGTCTGGCCAGTTCTTCCTGCATCCGACCGAGGTTGGCGCGCCCGGCATCGGACGGCGACAACTTCTCGGTCGCGGCGATCCGGTCCTCGAGTTCCTCGATCTGCTCCATCAGTTGCAGAAACTTCTGACGGGTGACTTCGTTGGTCTTCATGCCTGCTCTCCTTCCAGACGACGCAGAATCTCTTCGAAACGTGCCAGCAGCTCCGGAGGCAAACCGTCCAGCACGGAGCATCCGTCGCGATCCGCGCCGCGCAGCGACTCGGCGTAAGGAATCACGCCCAGCAGTTCATCCGGCCCGAAGGCGGCCCTGACAAAGGCCTCGTCGTCCGGCGACGCGATCTTGTTGGCCACCACGCTGAAACGGCGTATCCCGAGTTCGGCACCCAGTCTGCGCACCTGGCGCGCCGTGTCGAGAGAACGCTGGCCGGGCTCGACCACGATGACCATGTTATCCACGCCCGCCGTCGTGCCGCGCCCCAGGTGCTCGATGCCGGCCTCCATGTCCATGATCAGCGCGTCGTCGCGTCGCAACACCACGTTCGAGACCAGCGCCTTGAGCAGCACGTTCTCGGGGCAGGCGCAACCGCCGCCGCCGCGTTGCACCGCGCCGAGCACCAGCAGCGCCACGCCCTGATGGCGCCAGGCGTAAGCGTCGGCGATATCGGCGACTTCCGGATTCATTTTGAAGGCCTGGCCGAAACGTCCCGGCTGCGCGCCGGTGCGCGCCTCGATCAACGCGGCCTGCATCGCGATCGGGACGATCCGGGCGCGCTCGGCGGCAGGCAGTCCAAGCGCGGCCGCCAGATTCGCGTCCGGGTCGGCGTCCACCGCCAGCACTCTGCGGCCGCGCCGCGCCAGCAGCAGCGCCAGCGCCGCCGCCAGCGTGGACTTGCCCACGCCGCCCTTGCCTGTGATCGCGATCTTCACTGCTTGTCCGGTCTAGCTTCCCGTCCCATCAGACACTCTTTCGCGTGCTTGCACCATTTGGCGCAACCCATGTCCATGCGCGGGTTGCGCATTTCGTGCTTACAGTTCCTGCAGATGCGCGCCGGCTCATCCTTCCAGAACTCGATCTCCTCGCCGCACCACTGGCACGAAACGTAGAAGATGTCTTCCGGTTTCCAGTAGCGTTGATCCTGGCCTGGGCAGCGTGTATCGCTCATGGCGGTCAGGGGCCTGCGCGCAGCGCTCGTCTTCCGTCGACCCCTGTCGACTCCTGTCGACTTCAGTCGATCGGCGTCGCGCTAGAACCCGTACTTCTGTTTCATAGCCTTGGAGAGGGCGCTGGTAAGTTCGAAGACCTTGCGGGCGTCGGCGGGATCCATCGAGCCGGTGCCGCACGAGGGCGTGATCAGCGCCTGCGCCGCGATCTGCTGCTTGTCTATGCCGGTCGCCGCCAGGTGCGCCATGCCGTGCTCCAGCTTGGCCGTCAGGGACTCGACGCTCTGTTCGCGGATGGCAACCGAGGTCGGCACCACACCCCAGGCCAGCAGACCACCCTTGGCGAGGTGGCCCTTGATGCTGCTGGAGTACATGGCGATGGTCTCGCCGAAACCGAAGGCGTCGAAGTTGACAATGTCCACGCCGGCGTCAACCAGGATGCTCCACTCGGTGTTTCCGCAGCAGTGCACGCCGGCCAGGGCGCCGTCCGCGTGAACCGCTTCGACTACTTCGTTGATGCGGGCCACAACGTCCTCGCGCTTGACGGAGACGTAGGTGGAGCTGCCGAAGGCCGAGAGAATGGGCTCGTCGATGAAGCAGATCACCCGCTCGGCATAGGGGCGGAATTTCTGGATCTGCCAGCGGCACTTCATGCCCAGCGCCTTTACGATCACGTCCAGGAATTCTTCGTTGTAGTAGATGGCGCGCTTGTTCTCGTCCACGATCGTGAGGGCGAAACTGCACGGTCCAGTGGTCTGAACCTTGACGGCGGGCAGCTTGCGTCCGAGCGCCTTGAGCTTCTTCTCCAGCGCGGGGATACCGCGCGAGAAGTCTGCGCTGATCGCCATGGGGGCGCAGTCGCCCGTCTCGGTGGCGGTCATGTACTTCTCGTAGAAGCCGGCGAAGGCGTCGGAGTAGTCCTGGCCGGTCTGGAAGTAGAGGCGCTGCTTGTCGCGATCGATGACCGCGCAGGGCATGCCCTCGGAGTACTGGATCTCCATCTGCTCGTTCATGCCGAACTTGGGCAACTGCGGCCAGATCGGCGCTTCGGGCAGACACTTCAGGGAGACGTCAACGGCGGCATCGGCATTGTCGAACGGCATGCTGCCGATCGCGGTGGCCATGAATTTGGGCTGGAAGGTCATGGAAAGTTCCTTGTTCGGGGTTCAGGATTCAGGGTTCAGGGCTCTATTTCTTCAGCGCATCCACCGCCTGGCGGATGGCCGCGATATGGGCGGGCGTGGTACCGCAGCAGCCGCCCACGATGTTCGCGCCAGCCGCGACCAGCGCCGGCACCAGCTTGGCCATGTCCGCCGGCGTGTCCGGAAAGACGTCGGTGCCATTGACATTGTGCGGCAGGCCGGCGTTGGCGTGCACCAGGATCGGCGTGCTCGGCGCCGCCGCGCGGATTTCGCGCACGATCTCGATCATGCGTTCCATGCCGTTGCCGCAGTTCGCTCCGACGACATGCGCGCCGGCCGCGATCGCCGCCTTGGCGGCCTCGGTCGGGGAGAGGCCCATCATCGTGCGGTACTCGCCGTTGACGGTGCGCTCGAAGGTAAAGGTGCAGATCACCTCGCACTTGGTGTGCTCGCGCGCGGCCTTGACAGCCAGACAAGCCTCGTCCGCGGCGCTCATGGTCTCGATGCACAAAGCATCCGCGCCGCCTTTGGCCAGCGCCACGGCCTGCTCTTTGAAGGAGTCGTATAGCTGCGCCTCGGTGACATCGCCCATCACCAGCATCTGGCCGGTCGGTCCGACCGAAGCGATCACCCACTTGTCCGGCCCGGCCGCGCGGCGGGAGATGCGCGCCGCCGCTTCGTTGATCTCGGCCACCCGGCCTTCGAGGCCGAAGTGCTTGAGCTTGAAGGAGGTGCCGCCGAAGCTGTCGCTCTCGATCATGTCGGCGCCGGCCTCGATATAGCTGCGGCCGATGTCCTCAACGGCCTCGGCATGCTCGATGTTCCAGAGCTCGGGACACTCGCCCGGCTGCATGCCCTTCTTCTGGAGAAAAGTGCCCCAGGCGCCATCGGATACCAACACGCGCCCCGCCTTGATGGCGGCCGCAATCTTCTTTCTGGCCATATTCGTGCTCCTTCTACTTGTTCAGTGACTGAACGCCGTCGTTCAGAAATTCGTACCAGTCCCGCATGCCGGCGCCCGTGGCCGGCGACAGTTCCAGAATGCGGGCCGCCGGCGCCACCTGCCCGATGTGGGCGTGCGCCTGTGCCATGTCGAAACCCGCCTCCGCGGCGGCGTCGGTCTCGTTGATGACCACGGCGGCCGCGCGTCCGAAAAGCAACGGGAACTTCAGCGGCTTAAAGGCGCCATCGCGCACCGAGAAGAGCGCCACGGAGACGTTCTCGCCCAGGTCGAAAACCGCCTGACAGGCGGCACTCCCGCCGTTGACGATCAACAGGAGGCGGGCGTTGTCCAAGTCCAGATGGTCAAGGGCATGCGCCACGCGGTGCGCATCCATGTGCAGGTTACCGGCAACGTCACCGTCCGCCTCCGCGGCGGCAGGCGCCTCGTGGTGCTCGTGATCGGCATGCATCCCGGCCAGGGCCTCCGGTGTCAGCGTGACCGCGCGCACGCGACTGCCATATTCCTTGAGCGTGCGTTCGACGAGTGGCCTGACGCCCGAACCCGCAAACGAGAGCAGGTTCACCACAAAGACGCGCTTGGCCCGGAAATAGCCGCGATTGCGTTCCGCCAGACGGTCCTGGTACGAGAGCCCGGCATCCTCGTGGACATGCTCCGCCCCGTGGTCATGGTCGCTCGCGACCCCTGACCGTGCGGGTACGTTCCTGGAGCAGCCACACTTCTCGCACATGGCACGTAATCTACAGCGGCCAGCCTCAACGGCGCTTGCAGGGCTTTGGCGCTAAATAGTATAATCTTGCTGCGATAGCGGATTTTTGTCAGATGAGCCCATCCAGCTTCACATGCCGCGCCAGTGTATCGGCCAGGCGATCGAACTCGGCGCTGGCGGAGCGCTCCTGGGGCGTGACGGCATCGGCACTGATGCCCCTGCGCTCGCAGACCCAGCGCCAGAGCGCACCGCGCAATTGCTGGTCGTCGAAGAGTCCGTGCACGTAGCAGCCGCACACAAGGCCGTCGTCACTGACCGCGCCGGCGGCCTCGTCCACAGCGCCGCCACGGCGTTTCAGTATGCGAAATGGGGCGGAAGCCGCGCCGTCGACGCGGGTATCGCCGGCATGAATCTCATAGCCGTGAAACGGCGTGCCGGCCGCGGCAAAGGGCAGACCCGCACGCGTCACGCCTTCCACCTGGGCCAACTCCTTGACCGCACCCATACGCGTTACCAGCGGCAGGAAACCCAAACCCGGTGTCTCGCCGGGCGCACCCTCGACGCCGTCATCGTCGCTGACGACGCGTCCCAGCATCTGGTAACCACCGCAGATCCCGAAGATCGGCGTGCCCGCAGCACGCGCGCCGCACAACGCGGCGCTCATGCCGCTGTCGTGCAGCCATTGCAGATCGGCGCGCGTGTGCTTGGTCCCGGGCAGCACAATCAGATCGGCGCAACCCAGACGCGCGGGCTCGTCCACAAAGCGCACGCGCACGCCGCGATCGCCCTCCATGTCCAGGAAGTCCGTGAAATTGCTGATGCGCGGAAGGCGGATCACGGCGACGTCGAGCACCGGTGCGACGGCCTCGGGGCGCTGCTCCAGCCCGAGCGAGTCCTCATCCTCGATGCGCAGGTCGTGCAGGTAGGGCATGACCCCCAGCACGGGAACTCCGGTCATGGCCTCGATATCGCGGATGCCCGAGTCCAGCAGGCTCTGATCGCCGCGGAACTTGTTGACGATCACCCCGGCGAGCAGCCGCCGGTGTCGCGCTGGCAGCAGGGCGATCGTCCCAAGGATCGAGGCGAAGACGCCGCCGCGGTCGATGTCCGCCACCAGCACGGTGCGCGCGCCGGCATACGCGGCCATGTCCATGTTGACGAAGTCTTCCGCCATCAGATTGATTTCGGCGGGACTGCCGGCGCCCTCCAATACAATCAGGTCGTGACTGGCCGCCAGCCGGTCATAGGCGGCGTGCGCGACCGCGCGCATGCGCATCTTCATGGCATAGTATTCGCGCGCTTTGAGGTGGTCGATCGCGTGCCCGTCGACGATAACCTGCGAACCATTGTCGCCGGCCGGCTTGAGCAGCACCGGGTTCATGTCGGTGTGCGGCGGAATGCCGGCGGCTGCGGCTTGCACCACCTGCGCGCGCCCCATCTCGCCGCCCTCCGGCGTGACGAAACTGTTGAGCGACATGTTCTGCGCCTTGAATGGCGCGACCGACCAATCGCGCCGCGCAGCGTAACGGCACAGCGCCGCCGCAATGATGCTCTTGCCGGCATTGGAGGTTGTGCCCACGACCATGATGGCGGCGGCGCGTCTTGGCCGCAGTGAAGCGTCTCGCGTAAGCGTTTCCGAGTAGGCGTGGCGGTTAAGTGTGTCTTGCCTGACCCCTGAACCCTGGACCCCTGAACCCTGACCCCTGACGCCTATCTCCTCCAACGCCCGCATCAACTCCTCAACCTCACTCCTGGGCCGCACCGCCAGGCGGCACCACTGCGCGCCCAGACCCTCGACGTTCTCGCAGGAGCGGATCAGAATGCCGCGCTTCATCAGCTCACGCTGCAGACGCGCCACGGGCCATGCCGCCGGCAGCCGCATGAGCACGAAATTGGCTGCCGAGGAGATCACCTGGCAGCCGTCCAGTCCGCCGAGTTCGCGGCATAACAGGTCGCGCAGCTCCACGGTAGCCTGGCGCGACCGACGCACATAATCGGCATCCTGGTAGAGTCGCGGCACGATGTCCTGAGCGAGACCGTTTACGCTCCAGGGCAGCCGCACCGCGGCCAGGCGCGCGGCGGTCTCGGGATGCGCGCAAACCATGCCCAGCCGCAGTCCGGGCAGCGCGAAGAATTTCGTCAACGACTTGACCACCACCAGATTGCGCGGCAGGTCGCGGGCGATCAGCGAGCATCCTCCGGACGCGACGGCGAAATCCATGAACGATTCGTCCACCACGACGATCCGGTCGGGACATTCCGCCGCGGCCGCGCGGAGCAAACCGGGGTCAACCAGATGGCCCGTGGGATTGTTGGGCGAACCGACGAAGAGCACCGTGCCGCGCGCACGGCCCAGCGCCTCGGACGACAGGGCGAAGCCGTTCTCGAAGTCCGTCGCGATGCGTTCCGACACGGGCACGCCGCAGGCGCGGCATACCTCCTCGTAACCGGCGTAACAGGGAGTCACCAGTGTGACGGCGGTGGGACGCAGCGCCCGCAGAATCCAGGCGAAGCCCTCCGTGGAGCCGTTGCCAACCAGAACCTGGGCGGGATCGACGCCGTGCGCCTCGGCCAGCGCGGCCGCGGCCCGGTGCGCGTCGGCTTCAGGATAGACGGCGGCCGTCTCGACACCACGCATCAGGACGTGCCACAAGGCGGGCGGCGGACCGGCCGGGTTGAGATTGACGCTGAAGTCGAGACGTATCTCGGGCATCTCCTTCAGCCCTAACTGGCGGCATACCGCCGCCACGTCGCCGCCATGGGGGTTGTCGTTCACACGCATGAGAGGATCGCTCCCGCGGCGAGCAGCAGAGTCAGCGCGCCCGCGATGGTTACCAGCCGGCAGACCTGTCCGACGTGGCCGGCATTCGCGTCGGCCGTGCCGTCGCCCAGCCAGGGCTTGTCCTCCAGCCCGTCCGCATATCTGGTGGGACCGCCGAGGCACAGCCCCTGGGCGCCGGCGACCACGCTCTCGGCATGGGCTGAATTGGGCGAGGCATGTTTCAACCGGTCGCGCCACCCCGTACGCCAGCCCTGCACCGCGTTCAGCCCGCCCAGCGCGGCCGCGAGCGTCAGCACCGGCAGCGACAACCGTGCGGGGATAAAATTCATCGCATCGTCCAGGCGCGCGGCCGCGCGGCCGAACAGGATGTAGGTCTCGTCGCGATAGCCGACCATGGAGTCCATCGTGTTGCTGGTCCGGTAGAGCAGCGCGGCGCCCACGGCCACGGGCGTGGCGGGGAGCCCCCACCAACGCGCCAGCCAGCAGCCGGCCGCAAACCAGCAGACCGGCGCAAGAAAACCGTCCACAAAACTCTCGGCCACGCTTTCCACGGCCGCGCGCGCCACGCCGGCGGCGTCCAGCGCCGCGGGGTCGCGTCCGACGATCCGACCCACCAGCGCGCGGGCGGTCGCCAGGTCCGCCGCATCGAGCGCGGCGGCGATCGGGCGCGCGTGGCGGATCATGTCCTTGAGCGCCAGGCAGGAGTAAACGACGAACACGTCCCAAGTCCATGCAAGCCAGGGGTGAATGGCATGCATCAGCAGACGCGGAGCGAGGTAGGACACCAGCGCCGCCAGCCACACCATCAGCACCAGCAACAAGCCGCCTCCGATGCCGTCGAAACGGCGACGCAGCGCGCGATCGAGATGGCCGATGAGTTGACCCAGCAGGCGCACTGGATGCGCCGCATAGACGGGATCGCCCAGCAGCCAGTCCAGCGCGCCCGCCGCCAGCAGCACTATCGCCGCCGTGTTCATGCCATACCCTCGCTTCCGGCCGCGAGCGTGCGCGCCCACGACTCCGCCACCGCGGGGTTGGATGCGAAGTGCACGTGCACATACGACGCCCTCACGTTGGCCCGGCAGAGGCCGACACGCTCCGCGCGATCGCCGCTGGCGGAATGCACCTCGAAGACGGGCTCCGCATCCTCACCGCCGGGCTCCAGGGCGGACCAGTGGAACTCGTGGCCGCGCAGACGCGTGCCGCGCGGGCCGAAGAGGCCGTCCCGCAACGTGACAGCCTCGACGTATCCCAGACGACGCAGCCGCGCCTGCATGCGCGTGCGCGCGGGCAGCACGCCGCACATTTCCCAGGATTTGCCGTCACGGTCCGTCAGCGACGCGCACAGGTACATCAGCCCGCCGCACTCGGCGTAGATGTGACCGCCGCGATCGGCAAAATCCGCGATCGCCGTGCGCATGGCGGCGTTGCCCTGGAGTTGCGCGGCGAACATCTCCGGAAATCCTCCGCCGAGATAAAGACCTGCCAAACCCGGCGGTAGGCGCGCGTCCTGCAACGGCGAGAACTCGACCAGTTCCACGCCGGCGGCGCGCAGCAGGTCCAGATTGTCCTCGTAGTAGAAATGAAAGGCGGCGTCGCGCGCAAGCCCGAGACGGCAGGCACTCGCATCGAGCGTTGAGCGTCGAACGTCGAGCGTCGAACATCGAGCGTTCTCGTTCCCTGAACCCTGAACCCCGAACCCCAAACCCTCTCTCCTGTCCCGCGGCCGGACGGTCTTGGTCAACTCCAGCAGCCTGGCGAGATCAACGTGCTTCTCGATGCCTTCGGCCAACGCCGCGAACCACTCGTCGGTCAGGCCGCTCTCGGTGTCGGCCACGAGTCCGAGGTGACGTTCGGGGATTTCCCACGCCGCGCGGCGCGGCAGGGCGCCGAGCAGCGGCGGCAGGCCGGCCGCGCTCAAGGCTGTGCGCAGCAGTTCGGCATGGCTGTCGGAAGACACATTGTTGGCGATTACTCCAACCAGGCGCACGCCGGGCTCGAACTCCGCGAAGCCCTTCACGAGCGGCGCGATGGAACGCGCCATGGCGCGCGCATCCACGGCCAGCACGACGGGCAGGTCCAGCAGCTTGCAGACGTGGGCGGTGCTGCCTTCGAGGCGGTCGGCGGAGGCGCCGTCGAAGAGCCCCATGACGCCTTCCACCACCGCAACGTCGGTCGCCGAGGCGGCGCGCGCAAAGGAGGCGCGCACGCCGTCCACGCCCATCATCCATGTGTCCAGGTTGCGCGAAGGTATGCCGCAGGCGCGCCGGTGGTGGCCGGGGTCGATGTAGTCGGGGCCGCACTTGAAGGGCTGCACGCGATGGCCGCGCCGTTTCAACGCTGCCAGCAGCCCCAGCGTCAGCGTGGTCTTGCCGG
>JAQULY010000199.1 GCA_028718445.1 Kiritimatiellia bacterium | reverse complement strand
TCGGTTCCAGTTCCATGAAAGACCGGTACCCGGGAATACGGCGGAGTTCCGCCTCAGGGAAAGCCAGTCGTTCCCTGTCGAACATGACGTTGCCGACAACCAGGCCTCTGGGAGCGACAAATGCATTCGGCACATGCTGGTGCAGAACGTAAACGTCGCCGACCTGGACATCGTAGAGGACTTCTCCAATCCGGTGCCGGGACTCACCCTCAAGGATGATCGCCAGCTCGGTGAAATCGTGCTCATGGTACGGAAATGGCCGATCCACCCGCACCTGATTGGCAAATACCGGCGGGACTGGCGACGTGCGGAAGAAGGCCATTGCCATCTTCCTGGGCGCCTCGCCAGGACCATCGCCATTCTGTCTCGATCGTCCCATAACTTGGCGCTATCGTTCAAGAAATTCTGCCCCGAAAGAGGTATATTTCCATGACATCGGGTTTATAGTACAGCACAATACGGACAAAAGGCGAGAAACATGACAAACGCGAACCGGTCATTGACGAGGGCAGTACGGGACCTGGCTCTGGCAGAGGGCGCCGCTCTGGTCGGCTTCGCTCCGGTGGAGCGCTTCAACACCTTGCCCAGGGAGTGCGGTCCGCGGCCGACAGATGTTTTCCCGGAAGCGCGCACGGCAATATCCATCGCCGTACAGATGCCGGACGTCTGCATGGAACGTGCAGCCTACCATGACTATGGCGATCCTGAAGGGGGCCACGTCAACGTCAGCGTCTCCCTGCGGCTGAACCAGGTTGCCTGTAAGATCGCGCGCTTGCTGGAGCGAAACCAGTTCACCGCCTTTCCGATCTCCGCCACGATCGTGTGGCGCTACCGTCCCTACAAGCAGTACCCGACGCCTTTCCTGGGCGACGTTTCGCACCGGCACATGGCCGTGGGCGCCGGCTTGGGCGAAATCGGGTGGAACGGGCTCCTGATGACGGAGGATTACGGACCGCGCGTGCGACTGGCAACGGTGATCACCAATGCCGTTCTCACCCCGTCACCCATGTACGACAAGATGCCGTTGTGCGACCGTTGCATGCGGTGCGTCAGGTCCTGCGCCAAGGGCGTCCAGGGGCTGGTCAAAGAGGTCAACGGCAAGGTCGAGATCGAGATTGGTGGGAAGAAGACGGTGTACGCCAACAAGAACCTGTGGCGCTGTGCCTGGACCGAGAATTTCGCCATCAAGTACGATGCCCCCAAGCCGGAGCACATCAACGAACAGACCATGAAAGAGGTGTTCCGCGATATCACCAGGAACCATCCGGACTATCTGAAGACGTGGACCGTAGAACCATGCTGGGGCGAATGCCTGCCAGCCCACCTTCGAGTAATCGATCCGGACTACTCCCACGTTCCGCGAAGAAAAAAGACCCGGACGCTGGAAGGGCTCGGCGAGAAAGCCTTGTACGATCACATTTCGGCGGACATCAAGGCGTTGCTGGACAAGCGCTTCAGCGCCTACAGCCTGAAGGTGTATAACACCAACGGGAACCCCGAACTGAAGAAGCGATTGCGGGAGTACATGCCTGATATAGAGTCCATCATATTCCTGAACGTCCCATTCGACGGCGACGACGTTCACATTGCGAAGAACATCTGGCAGCAGATGCTGAGCGCCGAGCTGGACGTCATGACCTACGTTGACCGCAAGGGCTATTCAGGCCTGCAGATGAGCTACATGCGGGAAGCGCGCTACGAGCACGACCTCCTGGCCTTGTTCAAGGAGGTCGGGTATTTCGCCGGCGGACGCATCGAGGCTGAGCAGGACCGCAAACTCGCCGAGTTTCTGCTGTCCAGTTCCAACTTTCCGGAGGGGGCCGACAGACGTATCGGCATCATCGGCACCAGCTTCGCATTCTCCGAAGACATCGACGAAAACATCGCTCGCTCCGCCGTTTCCCGACTGGAGTCCTCCGATACGCTGACCGCCGGCGTGAAGAGCCTGGGAAGAGAACTGGAGCTGGATTTTGTCGGCATCGCCGGCGCGCAGCGGATCAAGACCGTCGCCGACCAATTGAGGGCGATCTACCAGAACGAGCACCGGTTCGACGCATGGGACAACAACCGGGGGAAGGGGCCTTACCTCCCAACGGTCAAAAAGATTCCCATCGAGGTCAAAGACGCCTACGATTATCTGCCGGGTGCCCACAGCGTCGTGGTCGTCGGCCTGAAGTTGTCGGAAGGGATCGTGAAGGCTAAGCAGGGCAATCCCGCGGAGGCGATCGGGCCCTATGCCGCACACCGGACTTTCCTCTTGGACGAACTTGCGGAAAAGGCCCGTCGTGTGGTGGGCCTCCTGCGCGGCCAGGGCTTCCGGGCGGTGCCGGTCTTCGACCTGTGCGGGTTGGGTTCGGAATTTCCGTTCCCCATTCGGGAACGGCGGCCCGACGCGTTTTCTTCACGGTATGCGGCCGTGGCGGCCGGACTGGGCGAGCTTGGAAAACACGGCATGGTGTTGACCCCGGATGCCGGCGTGAAACAGATCTTCATGAGCATTGTGACCGATGCGCCGTTGGACCAGGACGCGCTCTACGGCGGTGAGCGCATCTGCAGAGAATGCGGCGCCTGCATCGCCGCCTGTCCGGCGCGGGCTTTTGACCCGGAAAAGACCCATCGCATCACGCTTGAGAACCGAACCTTCCAGTGGAACGTTCGCAGGTTCAACCACTGCGACTGGGCTAAAAAATACTCGCTGGTCGGCGACGAGGGAGCGAGGTACTCCGGGTCCGTCGTGGACATCCCTCCTCCGGAAGTCATCAACGAGCGGAACTTGGCCGACGCGTTGAGCAGCAGCGATGAGATCCAGAAGGAGTATTTCCTGGTGATGGAACCCTGTGTCGTAGAATGCCCCGCAGGGAGGCGATGAGTGTCTCGATACCCGGTTTTGAGTAATATCCGAGAGACGGGAGTCATGCCATGTTGACGCTTCCGAACGGCAAGTCATTTCGAATGTGGACCGACCGAACCCAATACCGCAAGGTCTACCATGTGGCCCAGCAGCATCCGGCGGCCGACGATGACAATGACGGCAGCGAAAACCGTCCGTTCCTGACGATCCGGAAAGCGGCCGAACTCGCCGGCGCGGGAGAGATGGTGCTCATTCACGAAGGCGAGTACCGCGAAACCGTCATACCCCACGGAAGCGGCGAGGCCGACGACCGAGTGCTATGCTTCAAGGGCGTGGATACGGAGACGGTCGTGGTCACGGGGGCGGAACCCTTCGAGGGCCCATACCGGCCGTCCGAAGGATGGAGGCCCCGCATTCCGACGGCGAAGGAAAAGGTGTTTGCCGATGCCGGGGCGCGTGTCTTCATGGCCAAGCTGCCCCGCGGCCTATTCATCGGTGTGAACCCGTTCACTGCGGTCAACGGCCCCACCGAACCGTGGTTCGGCGATCTGGCCTTCCGACCGGAAAAACCCCATCAGCGGAAACTGGCCAACATGAAGCGCGGCATGATCTTCTGCGACGGTGTGCGGCTGACCCAGGTGGCCAACTACTGGGACCTGGGCGAATGCGCGGGAAGCTTCTATGTCGAAGGTGACGGTTTAACGGTCCATCTCAGAATGCCGCTGGACGACGATCCTGCCGGACACACCATCGCATTCACGGCGCGCGAACAATGCTTCTGCCCTGAGAACCCATACTCCGGCTACGTCAAGATCGAGAACATCACCTTCCGCATGGCGGGCAACGGGTTTCCGCCTCCACAGCGGGGTGCGGTCTCAACGAACCGCGGGCATCATTACCTCATCGAGAACTGCCGGTTCGAGGACGCGAACGGCATTGGGGTCGATATCGGTTGCCAGTGTCCGGCCAGACACTCCAACCAGCCCCGCGGCCACCATATCGTGAGAAACAATGTGTTCGCGCGTTGCGGCATCTGCGGCCTGGCCGGCGTTCCCGGCAGCACGGATTCCTCTCACTATCTCGACGTGCAACACTCGCATATCGCCGTGATCGGGAACCGTTTTGTCGACAACTGCTGGCAGGATTTCGAGGATCTTCAGGAGTGTGCGGCCGTCAAGCTGCACCATCTGCGGGATAGCCTGATAGCAGAGAACACTATCGATACCACAAGCTACGGCAGCGGCATCTGGACGGACGCCGCCTGCGAGAACCTCGCGATACGTGAAAATGTCGTCGTCAACGCCAAGACCATGTGGGGCGGCATTTTCGTGGAAGCGTCCCACGAAAATATCGAAGTGTCTTCGAACACCGTCGTCGGCTCCAAATGCAATGGCGGAGGCGGGAACGGCATCTACTCACACAATTGCGACAACATCCTGAACAAACGTAACATCGTTCTTGGCTGCGAAGGCTACGGCATCTACCATCGGTATGGCGGCACGGATCGTGTCTATCGAGGACGGGGCAACACCGGGTTCGGGATCGATTTCTACGAGAACATCATCGCGGACTGCGCCTACGCCATCATGCAGCCCACGGACAGAGGCCACGCTGATCGGAACATCTACGGGCGATTCTCTGAGGCCGGCTATCTGAAGGTGGGCCTGCCGGAACTTCACCTGGACCTGAAAGCCTGGCGTGGGTACATGGGCTGGGATCTCAATAGTATCGAGGCGGATATCGACTATGCCCTGGGGGCGGATGCCGCCACGCTGGACCTCCAAGTGAGGTTCGGAGAGCATTGTCTCCGACAGGCCATCGATCTGCGCAAGCCGTCCGCGGCGCAGATCGAGTCGCTTCTGGCGCGGCTGATTCAGACGCATGGTCAACCGGAACGCGGGCTCGAGCCTGCTTGATCGACATAGAAAGGTATCGGCATGAATGTTGGCATTGTCCGTCCTCAAGGTTTTCCGCTGCTCGAAATCGACGGCGAGCGCTTCGCTCCCCTGATGTTCCGTTCCTTCCGCCCGACGCCGGCGAACATCCTGCTGTTCCGGCGCGCCGGCATCCGGCTCTACCAGATGCTGGTGAGCGGGGGGCCGTGCTCGATGGGCATGCCGTACTCCCTCTTCGGCGGGGTCTGGACCGGGCCGGGACAGTACGATTTCACAAACTTCGACCGGCAGATGAAGATGTTCCGGGATTTTGCTCCCGACGCCTACTTCAACGTCATGTTTCAGTTGGACACACCCAAGTGGTGGCACGAAGCCCATCCCGACGTTCCGGACAGTTACCGCAACCTGGGGATCGCCGCCACGTCCGAAGTCTGGCGTCACGATACCACCGAACTCCTGCGGGCTTTCCTGGCGTACTCGGAGCGCGTCTATGGCGAGCAGGTATTCGGCTACACCATAGCCGCCGGCTTCGCCACGGAGTGGTTCACCGCGGAGAAGGGAGCCGGACATCCCTTGAAGGAAGCCGCCTATCGGCATCATCTGAACGATGAGACCGCGCACGTACCCACGGCCGAGGAGTTGGACGAGCCGGGCGACACCATCCGCGATCCATCCTCCAACCAGGCCGTCTACCTGAAGTATTGCAACGAACTGATCGGCGAGCTGCTTTGCCACTACGCCCGTGAAGCCCAGGCCGTCCTTAATCATCGGAAGCTGCTGGGAGCGTACCATTGCTACTTGCGACGGGGCGTGTCCTGGGCTCACAACCTCTGGGGGGCCAACGCGCACCAACCGGTGCTCGAGTGCCCGGACCTGGACATCATCTGCGCCCCCGCCGCCTACGGCGCGGCACGGATGCTCGACGGCGCAAGCAGCTACCAGGTTCCAACGGAGTCGCTCGAGGTCAACGGGAAGCTCTACCTGCATGAGATCGATCATCGCACTCACCTGGCGGCCTACCCACTGGAGCATGGCGGAATCCTGGGTGACTGTTTTGCCACGGAGGATGAGTCCCTCATGGTCCTGCGTCGCGAGGTGTGCGCCGCGCTTGCGAAAAAGGGCGCCATCTGGTGGTTTGATTTCTTCGGGGGCTACTACGCCGCGCCAGCCTACGAGGCTGAACTCAAGAAGCATATCGAAGTATACAACCGCGTTTTAGCGCTGCCGTACCGGCCGGTCGACGAAATAGCGGTCATTGCCGATCCCATGGCGTTCCTCCTCCTGAAGGAACGCGTGGACGCCAACAACGACTATGGGCCGAATAACCTCGACAACCTCCACCACTGTGGGGCTGATTTCGCGGTCTTCGAGCTCTCTGACCTGGAGAAGATCGACGTCGGCCGCTTCAGAATGTTCGTGTTCCTCAACACCTTCGTGATGTCGGAGCAGACGCTAAAGTTCATCAGCGAGAAACTGGCCGGCAAACTCAAGTGCTTCGTTCACGCCCCCAACTACGCCGGCGGTGGCACGCTGGATGTCGAAGGCATCCGCAGAGTCACAGGCATGCAGGTGGCCCGCTTCGAAGCCGAGGGGAACGCGAAGGCTTCCTTCGCTGGAGTGGAGTTCGGGTTCACCAACGCCGTCTCGCCCATGTTTGAGGTCGTCGACCCGGAAGCAGAGACATTGTGCCGCTTCACCGATGGCAAGGTTGCCGTGGCCCGGAAGGGCGACACCGTGTACTCCGCCCTGGGTAATATCCCCTGGCAGCTCTGGCGTGCGCTCGCGATGCAGGTCGGCATCCACTGCTACACCGACCACGGCGACTGCCACTACGCTACCACCCGCTGGGTGGCCTACCAGACCACCCGAACGGAAGAGGGTGAAATCCAGATGCCTTCCGCCTGTGAACTGGAGGAGCTTTTTGACGGCGGCACGTACAAAACCGATTCGAAAGGACTGCTCCGGTTCAGGGCGCCCAGGGGGCGTTGCATGCTCTTCCTCAGCACTGCAAATGAACGCACCCCGGGCATTGCCAAATGAACACACCGCGAGCGATTCAATTCGCTTGGCTCCTGATCGTCGCCGGGGCGCCGGGGCCTTTGTGCGCCGACACGGCCAAGGCGGGGAACCCGCCGGTCCGTGTTTTCCACAGGCCGTTTGTGTCCGCGATCGAGAACACCGGCGGGCGGGTGACGTTTGCTCGCGCGACCGAGGCGTCCTATTTCGACGTTCACGCCGACCGCATTGTGACCGTTCCCACGAACACTCCACGATTCGTGTGCACCGCTGACGGCGAGAAGACATGGGGTATGCCGGCCGGGATTTTGCTCGAAGGCGCAACGTGCAATCTGCTGCTCGATTCGAGTTTCGAGGGCGCACTCACGAACTGGACGTTCGACGGCGAAATTGCACGTCGGGCGGACGTGGGCATTCACGGAGCGCACGGGCTGGCCGTCAAGGGTCCCGCGGCGATCAACCACCAGCCCGTGTCCGTTCGCGTCTATCCCGAACGTTGCACGTACTACCTGTCCCTGTACGTACGCCGCGCGGACGGTAGCGACATGAGTCCGCAGGACGTGGTGTGCGACAGCAAGCCAGTCAGTGGGCCTTGGGATTCTAAACAGAACACCATGCTGCCGGTGGCAAGGCTGGGCACGGGGCCATGGCATCGGGTGTCGGCCGTCATCGGCAACTGGGAGTCGCAACAACGCAGCACACCGCCGGAAACAAACGCCTTTGTCCACACATTTCGTTTTCGCGCGGGGACCTACCACGTGGACGCCGCGCAACTGGAATGGAATCCGAGCACGCTTAACCGTTACTGGCAGTTCTTCAGCCCTTCCTCCTACGTGCCGACCGCGGACAAACCGGCCGAGCGCGCCCAGGACGTCATGTGGGCTCCGACGGGCGCCCTGCTGCCCGGCCCATCCTGGAGCATCTCCTTCTGGCGCTATGCCCTGCCGCCGCGCGGGAACCCGCACGGACCGGTCTTCGGCCTATGGGACGAAACCGGCGGCGCGCCAAAACCGGTTCTGACGGTCTGCCGTGAATACGCTGCCGGCGTCTTCATAGGTCAGGATCGCGAACCGGGCTGGGATTTCATCACTCTAACACGCGACGGCGCGCGGATGGATGTGTTCGTCAACGGCGTCTCCAGACACGACGGAAACGGTCCGTTTGAATTTGAGCTTCCTGCCTCGCTTCCGGAGAAGGCCTACTGGGCCGGACCCTGGCGTTCGGACCTCTACGCGCCCATGGGCATGATTGCCGACTTCAGCACGTGGAACCGCGCCTTGACCGCCGAAGAGGTGGCCGGACTCCACGCCTCAGGCAGCCCGGTGGTCCAGCCCGCATCCCGCTTTCCGATCGCGTTCGCTCTCGACCGGCCCGGCAAGGTCAGCATCAACGCCTATGATTCTGACGGGCGCCTGGCCCACCAGGTCGTGATTGCGAAGATGTACGAGGCCGGCGAGCACACGGTGGACTGGGACGGGTGCGATCGCGACGGACAGCCCGTTCCCTTGGGCGCGTACGCGTTCAAAGGCATCGTCCACAACGTGCGCAGTGTGTACGACGGCAAGATCTGCAACACCAGTCCGTCACCCGGCGGAGAGTGGAAGCAATACCGCACGGGCCATTATTACGACGTGGCGGCGCTGCCCGACGGCGGCATCGCCACGGTTTCGGCCTGGGGCGAGCACGGCCGCGTCGTTCAGGTCATTGACGGGCCGCCCGACTACCCGGTTCGCTGGTCAGCGAACGTAGGCTGTCATGGCGCCAGCGTGGCCGTGGCAGCGGACAGCAACCATGTCTACACGGTCACGTCCCATTGGCAGGATAACCATACGCTGGCACGCGATTCGCTGTTCCGTTGGGATACCAGGACCGGCGCCAAGGTTCCTTTCGCGGCTCGCGACGGCATCGAGATCTCTCCCCTGGGAAGCCTGTGGCTCAACGCCGTCCGCCCCAAGGAGGGGGGATGGTCGCTGGCGACCGGCGCGGGGGTCCGTACGAATCCCTTCGCCAACGTCGGCGTTCACGGCATCGCCGCGCGCAACGGCAGAATCTACGTGGCGCTCCATGACGAGAGCCGGATCGCGACACTGGACGCCGTAACCGGGGTGGAACTGGCCTCCACGCCCTGCGACGCGCCGCGCAAGATCGCGTTGGATCGGGACGGCAACTGGTTTGTTACAGGGTCAAACGGCGTCGTGCGCATCGGCGCGGATGGCAGCACGGCCCAGGCCGTCACAAACCTGACCAACCCCTCGGGCGTCGCACTCGGCCCCGACGGCACGCTTTACGTCACCGAGTTGGAGCCGTTGCATCAGGGGAGGGTGTATACCGGAACGTCGGCCAAGTCTGATCTGTCCGACACGTCGGACAAGGAGTCCCGCCTCCTCCGCGTGTTCGGGCAGAAAGGCGGCCACCAGGGCGGGCGGATCGCGCCGGACACTCTCGACAACCCGCTGGGGATCAGCGTGGCCGGCGACGGGACCATCCTGCTTTCCGACCTCGG
>JAQULY010000198.1 GCA_028718445.1 Kiritimatiellia bacterium | reverse complement strand
ACTCTGGCCGGCGCGCGGCTAGTGTGATACACAGCCACCGGGGGAGGCATTATGGACATTGCCGAGAGCGATCGGTTCGAGCCGGCGCCGGATATCACGGCTTCCGTCATGGAAGGTGAGGCGGCGTTGTTGAATGTGCGTACGGGTGCCTATTTCGGTCTGAACGCGGTTGGCACGTTTCTCTGGAACTCCTATGCCGAAGGCAAGACTTTCGGCGAGGCCGTCCAGGCCGTGTGCAAGGAATTCGCGGTGACCCCGGACGTGGCCAGGCGCGACGCCGCGGCCTTTACGCAGAAGACGCTTACCCGCGGCCTGCTTCAGGCGCGATGAACGGCAGGTCTCAGACCTTGAAAGCGTGCTGGTTCGCGGGCCGCCTGGCACGAGCCGGTCGGAAACGCAGGCTTTGGCAGGCGGAGCAGAACCGGTTGTGCCGCGGTCTCTTAGCGCGCGCTTGGGCCGGATCCGCCTTCTACCGTTCGACGTGGGAACGGGCGGGCTGTCACATCTCTCAGGTTCTGGGGACGGATGACTTGCGGCGCTTGCCGGTCAGCGAGCGTGCGCTCTGGCGCGGTCTGCGCGCGGACGAGATCATGACCGTGGACGTTGACAGTGCCCTGATGTGGCACCCCACCGGCGGCAGTTCCGGCCCGCCCTTACGCATGCCCTATCTCCCCGCCGACGATGTGCTGCTGCGTGCCAGCGTGCTGGCCGTCATCCGGGCGCACGGCGGCGCCTGGACGGACCGTGCGCTCTGGATGCTGCCGCCGGACACGCATGCGCGCGGCGGCTATCGCATGCTCGGACGGGTGCGCCTGATCGACTCTGACGCCAGGACGGAAGAGCGTCTTGACGCCCTGTCCTCCGGCTCGGAGCCGGTCCTGCGCGGTTACCCATGGCCGGTCTGGCGGGCCGTGGTGCGCGCGTTGCGAGCAGGGCGGAGCCTGCCAGCCAGGAGACTCTTCGTGACTGGCGGCGAGCCGCTGCCACTGTGCGTGCGCCGCACGCTGGCGCAGGGCTTGGGGGCCCAGGTCGTCAACCGCTACGCAGCCACGGATTTCGGTCCGATGGCGGCGGACTGTCGTGCCGGGCGTCTTCAGGTGTCGGTCGGCGCCCACGTGGACATTGTGTGCGGCGACCGGCAGGCAGAGCCTGGCGAGGAGGGTGAAGTGGTGGCGACGAACCTGCTGAGCCGCGCGCGGCCGCTGATCCGGGTCCGCACCGGCGATCGCGCCGCCTGGTCGGTCGAGCCGTGTCCCTGTGGGAGCGGATTACCGCACCTGGACCACGTTTCCGGCCGCAATGAAGACTGCATCGTGCATCCCTCCGGCCGGCGCATCCGGCAGGAGGACATCGAGCGGGCGCTGGGCGGGGCTGCGCAAGGGTTGTATGGTTTTCAGGCAGAACAAATAGCCCAGGACGGTGTGCTGATCAGGCTGTCGGTACAGGCAAAGGGCGCAGCGACTGGCGTCTTTGCACGGCCGTTGGAGCAACTTTTTGACGGCATGCGGGTCAGGCTGGAGTGTACCGACGATTTTCCAGTCGAAGCGAACGGTAAGACGCGCGTGTGCCGCTAACGCCTGCAACAGGATGCTCGAACGCGAGGATAGCCAGACCGGCATAGCACCGCGGCAAGTCCCGCCCTGATCCAGTCATTTCCTCCCACACCCCATTTCTTTGGCATTCCCACTTGACATCAATCGCTGGTGCCATCAGAATAATACCCATAACAGGTGCGTGTGTCTTAGTCTCTGGGGAGGTTTCTGGAGTATGGCACATGCAACACACCAGGAGAAGAGATCATGCGCGATTACGAAGCTCCCGAAGTCGTTGAGTATCCTGTGCTGACGGATGTCGCCGGCGGCTCGCCGCTCGATTGAGCGATAGCGGCCGATAATACCGGAACTGCGATAGCGAGCCACGGGCCTTTGTCGTGGCCCGCTATCCTTTTTTTGTGGGGGGATGATGCAGTGTGGTAGGGAGCCTTTTCCCTTCGATGACCTGAGCCGTCTGATTCCTGGCTGTGTAGGCGCCCATGACAATGACGTCCGGGAACAGACATGGGATGTGCACGGCGTTGGTGTTCAGGTCGTCGCCGACAATCCGCGTGTGGCGAGTTGTGCTGAGCGGTTGCTGGGGGTCTTTCCGCCGCTGTCTCCCGGTTCGCGGCTGAATGTGAGGATGGCGCTCACCGCGCACCGGCAGTGGGACATTCCCGGCGATGCCATTCCTTTCCCGCCATCGAGCCACAAGCTCATCGATCCCGAGACCGCCTATGGCGTCAAGCCACGCTTCTGGCGGCGTGAACACCTGAACTACTACTCCTTCGCGCCCATGGGATGCGCCGCCTATGACCTGGGCAAAGGCCTGTGCGTGGTGGGATTGAGCGATCCCGACGCCTACCGTCCCTGGCTCATCGAACACCTGGTACTGCAAATGCTGCTGCTGGAGATGCTGCGTGGGCAGGGCCTGTTCTGGCTGCACGCGGGGTGCGTGTCGCACGACGGCCGCGCTGTGTTGTTCACAGGGCACACTGGTTCGGGCAAGACCACTGCCTGCCTGAACCTGGCGGTCAACGGATTCGATTTTCTGGCGGAGGACCGCATCTTCGTCAGATCGGATGGATCAGGCGTAACGCTGCTTGGCTATCCCAGGGATATGGCTGTCACACCGGAGACCCTGGCCCTGCTGCCGGCCCTCCGGGAACGCGTGGGCGCCGTCACCTTCACCGCGCGAAAACTGCGGCTTCCGGCGGCAGCCTTGTTTCACGGCAACCGTCCGACATCCGCCATTCCCGGCCTGATTCTCTTTCCCCGCATTACGGAGGCGGCACGGACAACCTTCCAGTCGTTGCCGCCCACACAGACCCTTTGCCGCCTGCTGCCCAACAGCCTGCTGGCATCGCAGCCCGATGTCTCCACCCGCCATTTCAGCGCGCTATCGAGCCTGGCGCGCAGTTCGCGGGCCTATGAACTGCTGCTCGGGCGGGACGTCGCTGCGTTGCCAGGACTGGTCCGCGACCTGATGGCCGATGGAACGGTTCCTTAGGCGATGGAGGCGAATGTCCTGCTCCGGACCATGCCTGACACCATGATCGTCAACCCGATAAATGTATGGATTCTCGAAGCCATGCAGAGCGCCGGCTGCCTGGAAGCGGAGACACAAGCCGGCCGTTACCGGGTGCGCGATTGGCCGGAAACCGAGCGCCTGCTGAACCGTCACGGTCTGGCTTCATTGGCGACTGCGGTGATGTCGCCGGAGGAGATCTCAGCGACGGTGCCGTGCGATGTGCTCGCGCGCCTGAAACGTGCCCGGCACCAGGGCGCCATCGCGCATCAGACCGCCTTGCGCGCGCTTGCCAACATTCATCCGCGTTTCGTCCGGGAGGACATTCCCTATGCCGTGCTGAAGGGCCCGCACCTGCAGGAAACGCTCTATACGCCGGATTGTCCGCGTCTCTCCGGCGACGTGGATCTGCTGGTGCGTCGCGGCGATCTTGATCGCGCGGCCGACGCGCTGCGCGAGGCCGGCTACAGGCCCGCGGGAGGCGCCCTCTCCCGTTTCCTCCTGCGGCACATCCACTTCCACTTGCTGTTTCTGCCGTTGGACAAGGGACTGCCAAAGATCGAACTGCACTGGTCGCTGGTGGACCGCGCGAACCTGTACCGGGTACCGGACGAGGAGGTGCTGGCCCGCGCCGTTGACCTTGATGCGGGCACTGTGCGTTTCCGCGTGCTATCGCGCGAGGACACCCTGTTGTACTTGTGTCTGCACATGGCCAAGCATGGTGTCCTGAATGCCATCGGACTGCGCAGCGGGCAAGGCGCGCCCTGGTTCTGCCGCAAGTCCTCCGGCAACCGGCTGATCTGGTGCCTGGATGTTGCCCTGTGGTTGCAGCACGAGTTTGATCGAGCGGACGTTGACCTCATCCATCAACGCGCCACGGCCTGGAACGTGGTGCCCGAGTTGGTGGAGAGCCTGCGGGTCATGGAAGTGGTGCTGCCCTCCTCGCCAGCCCGGGCGGCGCGTAACACGCTATGGCCGGCCGATGGTGCCGAGGCGGTGTCGAGGACAGGCTGAAGGGCGGCAAAATTGGCTGCCAAACGGGACAAAACTATCAGCCAATTTCAGAATACCCAGAAACGCGAAAGGACGGCACGAAGGCCGTCTGATTTAACCAAGACTTGATCGCGGTTTATAGGTGGGTTCAGTGGCGCTTAAAACGCCAAAACAGTCTCCGCTTTTTCTCGCGGCGGTCGGCTGGACCGCGCACCCTGCGGGCGGCCTGGTGAAAGGCATACCCGAAGACGCGCACGGCCCAATAGTAGGAGTAGACAGTCGCGCCGGCCGCGCCATCGGCGAGCATGCGCTCGCGGAAGAGCTCGTCGCCGTAGCGCAGCACACGGCGGACCGTCCAGCCACTGCCGCCGGCGATGGCCTCAGCGAACTGGTAGACGGCGTCGTGGATGCACGAGGCGTCATGCGTGCCTCGCGCGTCCGGGGCCAGCGTGCAGCCGTCCCATGCGTAGCCGGTTGAAATAGCGATGTCGGCGGCGCGCCGGTCATCGGCGCTAGGCGCGATCCAGAGCCATGAGTTGCGGAAGTACGGCGTCGGACGCCGGAGCGTGCTGTGATATAGCTCCGATGGCAGCTTGTACTTGTAGGGGTTACCAGTTGCCGACAGCATAGGCACCTCCATCGAGGGCGGCTTGAGCCAGCGCGCGATCCGGACCGCGCGCAAGCTCAAAGAAGTTGAGCGGTTTGCCGGTTGCGCGCACGACGCGCGCGGCTTCGGCCTTGATCCATGATGCCGTCTTGCCGGGGCTAACCTGATAGAAGACGATGTCGGCCAGGGCGGCGAAGCGCAGGCTGCCGCTGGTCTCGTGCGTGCCGATTTTGCCGGGCCAGACGGCACGAGTTGCGGCAACCAGGTCTTTGACTTTGCCGGCATAGTACTCAGGCAACTCCAGTCCGACGACAACGAGGGAGGCTTGATCGAGCAGGCCCTGGGCTTTGAGATCGCGGAGGTATCGGGGAAAGTCCTTGGCGGCCTCGGCGGTCCATAAAGAGGAGTCGTCAGTGAAGAGCCAGGGGACGTAGGCGAGTCCCTGGGCGCGCACGTAGGCGATGCGCTCGCGCATCGTGGCGACGGTAGCGGCGTCAACGGTCCAGTCCCAGGAAGATCCATAGATGCAGTAGCCGGCGTATTCGCCATCGCCCTTATTTGCCAGGATCATGTGAGCGGTGTTGCAGCCGCGTGATTTAGCCCAGGCAATATACTCGCGGAACTTGGCGTCGGGCATCTTGGGCGAAGGAACGTTCATGACGCGATCGCGCGCGTTGAATCCCCGCCAGTTGGAGGAGCGTGTGCAATCCTGCCAAGAGGGCACGCCGGCGATGGGCGGGATGGGTTCGGGGATGGGATCGGGCAGAACTGGGTCGGTGGGTAGCGGAAATTCAGAGCAGCCGCTGAGCACGGCCGCGCACCACAGAAGCAACCCCACCATTGCGCCAGGCGGAAGGCGGCCGGATGGGCGGAAAATAGAGGCACATGCCCGCGCCGAGCGCTTGCCAATCAGCTTCAGTATCTCAATCAGGATATTGATGCTTAACGCGAAGTACTTTTCACGGCCCATGTCATGTTCCTTTCATCATAGAGAAAATATCCTGCGCCACCACGGTAAGCGCGGCGCGACGGTAGTGGCGTCGAGCACATGGCGGCCGACCAGGAAGGCCGCCTCGCCGTCCTGGTCAAGAAGCGCGGCCATGTCATCGAAGTGCACGTAGCAGTCACCTTGGCGGCCCCAGGCGCGCCCCCAGGAGTTGCGCAGCGTGAAACGCTTGATCTCGACATCCACGCCGACACAAAGGATGCAATGTCCTCCGACGCATTCGCCCAGGGGATAGATGTAGCCGTCGTCGTCCGTCCGCGTCATATCATCAAACCATGCCAACCCCAGCTTAGTCCGGCCAATACGGACGTGCCGGGAACCTTTGGCTTCGCGCCGGGATAGTCGCCGCCTGCAAACCCGTCGCGCCGCTGCGCCTCCCAATAAATGCGCTCGCGAGCAAATCGCGCGGACACCTTGCAGACGGCAGGCTCGGCTGCTAGCTCATGGGCCAAACCAAAACCGACGCACGCGCCTTCACTGCCCTGATCGAGCCAGGCGTTGCAGGCCCATTGCATCGTGCGCGGCAAACGCGCGACGCCCGCAGTACGGATCGGGAAAGCGCGTGATCGGTCATCGAAACAGACAAGGCGGTCAAAATTGCGGGTCATCATTTGCCGCCTTTCTTTTCGAGCTTCTCCGCCCCGCGTTCCAAGCGTGCGGCCTGGCGCAGGAGGGCGGCGGCAGCTTTGCTGTCGCCATCATCGGGCGCGCCGTCATCGGCGGCCAGGGCGCGGGCGTAGCGGGCAACGGCGTTGCCATAGGCGACCTGGGCGACGTGGTTGGAGGAGACTTCACGCGCATTGCGGATCAGGTGCTTAACCATGCGGTTGGTTGTGATGACGCCGTCAGGAGCGATGCACTCAACGAGAATGTAATCGTTCGTGCGGTAGACGATGCGGCGCTGTGTTTCGGCTTCGGAGAGCGCGGGCGCGGGCAGACCGGCGCGGCGCGCGGCAATGATGTCGCCATAGGTGACGGGCGCGGAGAAGGCTCGCGCAGAGGCGCAGAGGACGCAGAGGAGAAGTAGGTGTTTCATAAATCCTGAACCCCCACGAGGGCGCCGCCCTCAAAGGTGCCGGCAATGCCAGGCGCGATCTCGCGCACGCCGGTGATGCCGAGCTTGTCATTGATCGAGAGCGAGCCGAGCACACTCAGAGGCGCATTGCTCGATCCGCCGCCGAAGGTGATCTCGCGCTCCGGGATCAACTCCATGCCGGCGAGCGCGGCGGGGACTGAGACGGCATAGAGGTAACAGGAGCTGACGCCGGATGGCGTCTCGATGCCGAACAAAACCGGGAAGGAGTTGCTGACGTTGCTGAAGGAGTAGTAGACGCCATTAGAGTCGCAGCAGGCTTCCCACTCGATCGTGGGCGCCGAGGCGGGCGTCTGCGAGAAGGCCACGTAGACATCATGGATGCCGTTGGTGTGCGCAATCGATTGCATAAGATCGGCGCGCACGACGGGATTCTCCTGGTCGAGCGGCGCGGGCGATTCGCCTTGGATCCAGGCGATCGCGGTGTTGGTAATCGCATCCTCCAGGAGCGGGATCTCGCCGTAGCACCAGTCCACGGCCTGGCTCGATGTGTTGTACATCGCGTCAGACTCGTTGAGCACGGCCTGCACGGCCACGGCGGCGACGGCCGAGGCGATCACATTGGTAGGTCCGGCCAGGTTGCCATCGGCCAGCGCGGTTACGAATTGCGCCAGACGGCGCGAGGCCACGCTCTTGTCAGCGCCGCACCAGGTCATCGCCGTCATCGCAATCAGCATCGCGATCACTTGTTGTCGCGGGAGGCGACGCCATTGGCGCACTGCGGCCCCCCATGCGCCCGGCGGCACCAGCACCGCGATCAAGGCGGCCAGCAACAGCAGCGCCAATATCAGGCCCGCGATCATGGCTCGGTCAGCCCTCCGCCTTCGTAGTGATTAGTCATAGACCCGACGACAATGTTAGTCGTCAACCCGATTTTGCCGTTGATGCGCAGCGCGCCGGTAATGTCCAGAACCGTCTGATCGCCGCTCCAATACTGAATGTTGCCGTTGCAGCGCAGGAAGGCGCTCGTGACACTGAGCGGCATGGCGACGGCGATCGCGTACGCATCCCAGACGCCGCCGGTGCCGACGACCTCATAGGTGTCGGGCCAGGAATTGCTGATTTGCGTGGCGAAGGCCCAATCGCCCGAGGTCAGTTTTTCGCGCCACTCGATATTGGGCGCGTTGGTGGGCGCGGCTGAATACCAGCACCCCAAATCGCAGATGACGTTCGTCGCGGTTTTTGTCGTCGCGATCTGCACGATCTGCGCGGTTGCATTGGTGATGGGATCGACGACCGAAGAGAACGAAGTCACGAAGCCGCGGAAGATGGCGTGCTGTTGCCGCGCGGCGATCAAGGCCTCCAGGCGCGCGATCTCGTTGCTCAAAAAAGCCGAGGCCGCGGCGGCCTGCGTAGCGGCCTCACTCTGCGCGAGGGCCTGCGCGGCCATCTGCGATAGCTCCGTGATCCGGACGACGGCGCCGGTTGGCACGATTGCGCCATCAGCGCGCACAGACACGAGGCCGCCGCGATAGACTTGCGCCGAGGCGGCGGCAGCGAACAGGCAGCAACATGCAATCAGCGTTCTCATGGTTCCCAAATCTCCAGCACGTCGTTTGTCAAAACTAGGAAGCGATTGGATGAGCAGCCCCAGTCCCATACCTGGATGCGCTGCAGCGACAGGTTGCCGGCGGCGATGGTGTTAGTGGCTTGTGCGACGAGCGCGCCGGCCACGTTGGCGACAGTTGGATGGTCAACCAACGCCGGCCCATACACCGCGGTCGGGATTGATCCGAAGGTAGCGCCAAAGTCGTAGCCGGCCAGGTGATAGACCACAGCCGATTCATGGAGCCCGCTAAAGATCGCGCCGAGCGTCGGCGGCGCCCCCTGGAAGTAGATGGCCTGCAACGCCGAACAACTGTCGAACGCCGACGCCCCAATGTTGGTGACGCTCGCCGGTATGACGACCACAGGCAGACTGGCGCAGGCACTGAAGGCGGTAGCGGATATCCGCTCCACCCTGTCCGGAATCGCCAGCGACACGATGCTCATGCCGCTAAACGCCGACTCCTCGATCACCGTCAAGCCAGCGGGAATAGTCACCGCTGCCAGCGAAGAACATCCGTTGAACACGGCCGCACCAATGTTCGTGACGCCGGCGGGAATATCGATGGAGGCCAGGTTCCCGCTGTTCGCGAACGCGCTGCTTCCAATCACACGCAGCGTGGACGGTAGAACGACGTCCACCATCGTCCGCACGGCAAACACCGAGTCCGCAATCTCTGTAACAGGATGCCCGTCAATATACGGCGGCACCCTGATTGACGCATAGCTGCCGCTGTAGGCCGTAATGATGGCGTTGCTGCCGCTGAGTGACCAGGTGAACGCGTTCGTGGGCGTATATGAATTGACAAGCCAATCCAGATGGGGGCCGACAGTCCAAGTATTTGTGACCTCTGGTTGTAGAGACGTCAGGCCAAGGTCGGCCCCGGCCTTCTGTTCAGCGATCGCCGCAGCGTTACTCGCAATGTTCGCGGCGTTCGTCGAGATCGCGACGGCATTGCTCGCGATGTTCGCGGCGTTCGTCGAGATCGCGGCG
>JAQULY010000197.1 GCA_028718445.1 Kiritimatiellia bacterium | reverse complement strand
GGCGACTATGTGCCGACGGGGCGATACCGGGTGCATTGCCGTTTGCCCTTCGACCGCTACTACCGGGACGAGAAGCTGGCGCCGGAGGCGGAGTGGGCCTATCGCGACGCCAACACCCGCGGCCGTCAGGATGGCGTGGTGGTGGTACGCGTGTGGCGCGGTCAGGCGGCGATCGAGAATCTGGAAGTCGGCGGGCGGCCGATACGCGAGTTGGCGCGCGAGCGGCTGGGAAGGTAAACAGGGCGATGTGCGGGGCGTTGATGTGTAGGCGCGTCGCCTTGAGGACCAAACGTGGGTGAACGCCTGTTGAACGGGCTATGGGGACATGGATGCGTAGCACGGAAGCGGCGCGGATCGGGCCGGAAAGCCGGCGCGTGATCATGGGCCGGCTGCGGCGTCACCGGGGGCGGCGCAACCGCGAGGTTGGCGCCGCCCCCGCTTGCTTGCATCCGACCCATGCTGACGCGCCGTTTTCCGGTAACCCCGATCCGCGCCGCGCTTGCCCCCGGCGGCGGGACCCGGGTTCTTCGTCCGGTTCAGGAACCGCCGCCGGGACGCTGACGGGCAGCGCCAACACCATCGATCTGTGTGACAGTAGGAATGAAGAGGGAACCGGCGAACGGCTTGCCTTCGTCATTCTGCGGTTCGATATTCTGCGGTTCTGCGGTTCGATTGGAATAGGGCGAAGAACATTCTGCCGTCACGATGCGTTTTCCGAGACACCGGGGGACAAAAAAAAGCCCGTCAGGCATGTGCCTGACGGGCTTTAGAAATTAATCCCGGCAATGTGCTACTCTCCCACGGGCAAACCCCGCAGTACCCTCGCCGCTGAGGCCCTTCACTACCGTGTTCGGAATGGGAACGGGTGTTACTTCCTCGCTATGATCACCGGAAAAGCGGCTCCGGCCGAAGCCGGAAAAGAAAGCATAGTCTGGGTCGAAACAAAATCTACCGTGAATTCCGGATTCGAGTGTTGTAAAAGTAAAAACGGTTAAGCCTCACGGCGGATTAGTACTGATCGGCTCAACGGCTCACACCGCTTACACCTTCAGCCTATCAAGGTCGTAGTCTACAACCTGCCTTAAGTCGGGATTGCTCCCGAGGGAGATCTTGTCTTGGAGGAGGCTTGGCGCTTAGATGCTTTCAGCGCTTATCCTTTCCGTACATAGCTACCCAGCGATGCCACTGGCGTGACAACTGGAACACCAGAGGTACGTCATTCCCGGTCCTCTCGTACTAGGGAATGTTCTCCTCAAATCTCCTGCGCCCACAGAGGATATGGACCGAACTGTCTCACGACGTTCTGAACCCAGCTCGCGTACCGCTTTAATTGGCGAACAGCCAAACCCTTGGGACCTTCTCCAGCCCCAGGATGCGATGAGCCGACATCGAGGTGCCAAACCGCGGCGTCGATGTGAACTCTCGGCCGCGATCAGCCTGTTATCCCCGGAGTACCTTTTATCCGTTGAGCGATGGCGCTACCACGAGCAACCACCGGATCACTAAGTCCTGCTTTCGCATCTGCTCGACTTGTAGGTCTCGCAGTTAAGCACCCTTCTACCTTTGCGCTCTACGCACGATTGCCGACCGTGCTGAGGGTACCTTCGAACTCCTCCGTTACTGTTTGGGAGGAAACCGCCCCAGTCAAACTGACCCTCTGACATGGTCCCGCGCCCGGATAACGGGTCGAGGTTAGACGTTCGCCCAGTCAAAACTGGTATTTCACTGTTGTCTCCACGAAGCCTGACGACTTCGCTTCCGAGACTCCCAGCTATGCTACATATGAATGACCAAACGCCAGTATCAGAATACAGTAAAGGTTCACGGGGTCTTTCCGTCCATCTGCGGGTATGCGGCATTTTCACCGCCATTACAACTTCACCGAGATCCTCGTTGAGACAGCGCCCATATCGTTACACGATTCGTGCAGGTCGGAACTTACCCGACAAGGAATTTCGCTACCTTAGGACCGTTATAGTTACGGCCGACATTCACCGGGGCTTTGGCTCGAAGCTTCGCCTTGCGGCTAACCCCTCACCTTGACCTTTCGGCATTGGTCACGTGTCACACTCTATACATCCACTTGCGTGTTAGCAGAGTGCTGTGTTTTTGTTAAACAGTCGCATGGGCCCATTTACTGTGCCCCCTCGCGGGGGACCCCTTCTCCCGAAGTTACGGGGTTAGATTGCCGAGTTCCTTAACGAGGTTTCTCTCGCGCGCCTTGGTATATTAGTACCCTCCCACCTGTGTCGGTTTAGGTACGGTTACCGGTTTGATCCCTAGAAGTTTTTCTTGGCAGCCGAGCATCATCCACTTCGCAGCCTTGCGGCCACTCATCATCACCTTTCAGGGTTACCCGAGCGGATTTTCCTGCTCAGGCCCCCTACGGGCTTAAACGCGCCATCCATCAGGTCGCGGGACTAGCTTTCTGCATGCTCCATCGGTCAAACTCTCACCGGTAGTACAGGAATATTAACCTGATGTCCATCGACTACGCCTTTCGGCCTCGCCTTAGGCACCGACTAACCCTGGGCGGACGAACCTGCCCCAGGAAACCTTGGGATTCCGGCGGTAGGGATTCTCACCCTACTTTTCGTTACTCATGTCCGCATAATCACTTCCGTACAGTCCACGATCATTTCCATTCTCGCTTCAACCCGTACGGAACGCTCCTCTACCACCCCCCAAAGGGGGATCCGCAGCTTCGGCATCCGGTTTACTCCCGATCATTTTCGGCGCAAGATCTCTCGACTAGTCAGCTATTACGCACTGTTTAAATGGTGGCTGCCTCTAAGCCAACATCCTAGCTGTCTTTGAAACCTTACATCCTTAGTGACTTAACCGGATTTAGGGGCCTTGGCTGGCGGGCTGGGCTGTTTCCCTTTCGACTATGAAGCTTAGCCCCCACAGTCTCACTCCATGCGTGACTGCAACGGTATTCGGAGTTTGAGAGGCTTCGGTACCCCGGTAGGGGCCCTAGACCATTCAGTGCTCTACCCCCGTTGCGAGCATTCGCACAGGCTGTCCCTAAAGACATTTCGAGGAGAACCAGCTATCACCCAGTTTGATAAGCCTTTCACTCCTACTCTCAGCTCATCCGAGCCCTTTTCAACGGACACCGGTTCGGTCCTCCACCTCGTGTTACCGAGGCTTCAACCTGGCCAAGAGTAGCTCACTGGGCTTCGGGTCCACGGCACGCGACTAATCGCGCATTTGGCACTCGCTTTCGCTTCGGCTACTCCCAATGGGATTAACCTTGCCGCATACCGTGACTCGCGGACTCATTATGCAAAAGGCAAGCAGTCATCCCCTTGCGGGGACTCCTACAGCTTTGTAGGCACACGATTTCAGGTCTATTTCACTCCCCTAACAGGGGTTCTTTTCACCTTTCCCTCGCGGTACTAGTTCACTATCGGTCATCGGCTAGTATTTAGGCTTGGAGGGTGGGCCCCCCGGATTCGGACAGGGTTTCACGTGTCCCGTCCTACTTGGGATCCCGCTAGGCTGCGTTTGCATTTCGCTTAAGGGGCTTTCACCCGCTTTGGCCGGACTTTCCAGACCGTTCTGCTATGCAAACACAATGCCACGTTGCGGTCCCGCAACCCCATGGAGCAAGCCCCATGGTTTGGCCTCTTCCGCTTTCGCTCGCCACTACTGACGGAATCTCATTCGATTTCTCTTCCTCAGGGTACTGAGATGTTTCACTTCCCCTGGTATAGCTTCTTACGCCTATTTTATTCAGCGCAAGATCGCCGGCCAGACGCCGGCGGGGTTGCCCCATTCGGAAATCCCCGGATCAAAGTGTGCTCACCACTCCCCGAGGCTTATCGCAGTTAACCACGTCCTTCATCGCCTGCCGATGCCAAGGCATCCATCGTGTGCCCGTATACGCTTAACCGGATCGAAACCATCGTTCTCGGTTGACGTTGTATTCTACCCAGACTATGCAATTGTCAAAGAACCATCTCCGTCTCGCGACGGAGTCCAAGCGGCAGCCTAGCTGCCGCAAAACTTTCAGGACCCGAGCGTCTCTCCGGCGGCTCAGCATGGTGGGCGTGCCTGGAATCGAACCAGGGACCTCGTCCTTATCAGGGACGCGCTCTAACCAACTGAGCTACACGCCCGTCGCCGCTTCACCTAGTGAAAACTTTGGTGGAGGCAACCGGGATCGAACCGGTGACCTCATGCTTGCAAAGCACGTGCTCTACCAACTGAGCTATGCCCCCAAGTCGTACCGTCACCGGTTGACGCTCGTGATGTGCAGACAGTTCGCGACATTCCGGTCCAGAAGGGATGTGATGGCTTCCACGCTTGTCGTCTTAGACGATGTACCGTTTCCGGCCATCGGTCGCCACGACGGCTTGCGCCGCCGCGGCGATTCACCTGGAACCATCTTGCGATGATTCCTGCTCCTTAGAAAGGAGGTGATCCAGCCACAGGTTCCCCTACGGCTACCTTGTTACGACTTCATCCCAATCACCACCCACACCTTAGACACCTATGCCCCTTGCGGGTTCAAACAGCGGCTTTGGGTGCAGACGGCTTTCATGATGTGACGGGCGGTGTGTACAAGGCCCGGGAACGTATTCACGGCGCCGTAGCTGATGCGCCGTTACTAGCGAATCCGACTTCATGCAGTCGAGTTGCAGACTGCAATCTGAACTGAGGCCGGCTCTGGGGATTTGCTCCACCTCGCGGTCTTGCGTCCCTTTGTACCGGTCATTGTAGCACGTGTGCAGCCCTGGATGTAAGGGCCATACTGACTTGACGTCGTCCCCACCTTCCTCCTATGTAAATAGGCAGTCTGCTTAAAGTGCTCGCCATTACGCGTTAGCAACTAAGCACAGGGGTTGCGTTCGTTGCTGGACTTAACCAAACACCTCACGGCACGAACTGACGACAGCCATGCAGCACCTGTGTAACACCCTCGAAGGAATCCCACTTTCATGGGACGTGCAGTTACATGTCAAACCCAGGTAAGGTTCTTCGCGTTGCATCGAATTAAGCCACATGCTCCTCCGCTTGTGCGGGCCCCCGTCAATTTCTTTGAGTTTTAGCCTTGCGGCCGTACTCCCCAGGCGGCACACTTAACACGTTAGCTGCGGCACGGAGAGGGTGAATACTCCCCACGCCCAGTGTGCACCGTTTACAGTTGGGACTACCAGGGTATCTAATCCTGTTTGCTCCCCCAACTTTCGCGCCTCAGCGTCAGCAAGATTCCAGAGAGCCGCCTTCGCCACCGGTGTTCCTCATGATATCAACGCATTTCACCGCTACACCATGAATTCCGCTCTCCCCTCCTCTGCTCTAGTTCCACAGTTTCGAGCGCACTTCCTGGGTTGAGCCCAGGGATTTCACACTCGACATACGGAACCGCCTACGCGCCCTTTACGCCCAGTAAATCCGAACAACGCTCGCCACCTCTGTATTACCGCGGCTGCTGGCACAGAGTTAGCCGTGGCTTCCTCTTGAAGTACCATCGAGCTCCCGCGCTGTTAACACGGAAGACCTTTTTCCCTCATGACAGGAGTTTACAACCCGAAGGCCTTCGTCCTCCACGCAGCGTCGCATCGTCAGGCTTGCGCCCATTGCGAATGATCCTCGACTGCAGCCTCCCGTAGGAGTCTGGGCAGTATCTCAGTCCCAGTGCGGCTGGTCGTCCTCTCAGACCAGCTAGCCGTAAGCCTTGGTGAGCCGTTACCTCGCCAACAAGCTGATGGCACACGGGTTCCTCCTTAAGCGGCAGGTCCTTGCGGATCCCCACCTTTGGCTTCGGAGAGATGCCCCTCCGGGCCACATTCGGTATTAGCTCGACTTTCGCCAGGTTATCCCCAGCTTAAGGATAGATTACCCATGCATTACTCGCCCTTCCGCCACTCTCATGACCCAATATTGCTACCGGGTCAATCCCGTTCGACTTGCATGCCTAATCCACGCTGCCAGCGTTCGTTCTGAGCCAGAATCAAACTCTCATAAAAGAAATACTACGCGAACCAGCCTTGCGGCCGGCCCACGCTGTTTTCAGGGTTTATTCCGACACTCGCTTGTTCCATCACATCCCTTCCAAATCGGAAGGTCGCTTGAACTGTCCTGCTGTCAAAGAACAAATCCCGCCACGATCGCCGCGCCTCGCGCAGGCCCATCGTGACGGAGCGAGTGATGGTATCGCACTCGCGTGCGACCTGTCAACCCGGTTCTCCAGAAAAATTTTCGGGAGAACACGCCGCTCACCAGCAGGCCACATGGCCCGTGTAGCAGCGCGATGAGTAAGGTAGCATGCGCCACATGCTCAGTCAACCCCCTCGCGAAAAAATATTTTGGCGTGCCGCCGCAGACGCCGAAAAACCGCTTTTTCTTTGATTTTTCGCCTGTTTCAAGGCAACGGCGCACGGCGCGCGCGCCTCCCGGGCGCCTGCGGCCGCGAAAAAAGAATCAGCCGCGCTTGCGCAGATGCGAGGGCGGAATACGCAGAATCAGCCGGTACTTCGCCACCGTGCGGCGTGCAATCTCGATGCCCTCCGCGCGCAGACGCTCCTGCACGACTTGATCGGACAACGGATTGGCGGTGTCTTCCTGCTTGATCATCGCGTCAATCCGGTCCTGCACCGTCTTGTTGGAAATCGCCGCGCCGCTGGCCGTTCTGAGCCCCGGCGTAAAGAAATACTTCAGCTCGAAAACGCCCACGGGCGTGCGCATGTACTTGTTCGCCACCGTGCGGCTGACGGTCGTCTCGTGCACACCCACGCGCGCGGCGACCTCGGCCATTGTCATCGGGTGCAGACGCGATAGGCCGTGCTCCAGGAAATCCTGCTGCGCCGCCACAATCTCGCTGGCAATGCGGTGAATCGTCTTCTGACGCTGGTAAATGCTCTTGATCAGGAACGCGCCCGACCTGATGCGCTCGCGAATGTAGGACTTGACCTCCGCGCTGGTGCCGGCGTCTTCCAGCAGGCGGCGATAGTGCGCGCTGATGCGAATATGCGGCAGTTGATCGTCGTCCAGCAACACCACCCAACGTCCGTCCTCGCTCTTGCGCACGACGATTTCAGGCGTGATGTAGCCCGCGCCACCCCCCGAGAACAGGCGCCCGGGCAACGGATTCAAGGTCTTGATCAGGGCCGCCGCGGCTTCGATGTCGGCGGCTTCGACCTTCAGAACCTGCGCCAGATGACCGATCCGCTGCGCCCCCAGCGCCTGCAGGTGATCCGCTACGATGGCCTCCGCCAGGCGCGCCTGCGGCGTGTCGCCCAGATGCGCCACTTGCAGCAACAGGCATTCCCGCAGATCGCGCGCGCCAATGCCCGTCGGATGAAATTCCTGCACCACCTTCAATACGCGTTCGAGCTGCTCAGGCGTGGCCACCGTCTGCGCCGCCAGGTCCGTCAACGCCGTCGTCAGGTAACCGTCATCGTTGATGCTGCCAATAATGGTCTCGCCCAGTTGCTTCTCCTCGGGTGTCAACTCGGTCAGCCCCAACTGCTCCAGCAGATGACCCTGCAACGACTGCGGCTGCGGCAGCGAATCGAACATGTACTGCCGCCGCTCTTCGTCCTGCTGGGTATACGGATTGTTCTGCAGATCCTGCAGAAAATAGTCGCGCCACTCCCGATCCAGTTCCGTCAGCGCCTCGATGTCGCGATTGAAATCGAGCGGCTCGACCTCGCCGTGGCTGCTCCCCGCTTCCGCGCCGGCCTCTTCGCCGCTGAAGCCATCCGCCCCGTCCGTGCCGCGCGCCGCGGCCTCGGCGCCCTCCAGCGATACCTCCTGCGGCGTGGTCACATCCTCAATGGTCGGATTGCTGACCATCTCCTGTTGAATCATGGCGCGCAGTTCCATCAAAGGCAACTGCAGCATCTCCAACGATTGCCGCAATTGCGGCGCCAGAATCATCATCTGGCGCTGCTGCTGCGATAGACTCAACGATTGCAGAGGCATAGTGCTCGATTTCCCCGTGCGCCGTGCGGCTCAAATCGCAACAGCCGCAGTTGACACCCAAGGCAAATACGAGCAGTGTAACGGCCGGCGACGCCCCTGACAAGCAGAAATGGTATGAAATCTGCTACCCGCCGGCGGCGGCCATCAACTGAACAGGGCCAGGATCACGCCGCCCGCCACGATCGAGCCGATCTGTCCGGCGACATTGGCACCCAAGGCGTGCATCAGCAGCACATTCTGCGGATCGTAATCCATCGCCAGACGCGTCGAAACCCGCGCCGCCATGGGAAAGGCCGAGACGCCCGCCGAGCCGATCAGCGGATTGATCGGATTGCGGGGCGAGAATTTGTTCATCAGCTTGGCGAACAGCACGCCGCCGGCGGTGCCCAAGGCAAACGCCACCAGGCCGATGGTCAGAATGCCCAGTGTCGCCGGCTTGAGGAACTTGGTCGCATCCAGTTGCAGTCCCACGCCCAGCCCCAGCAGAATCGTGGCAATGTTCATGATTTCATTCTGCAGCGCGTGCGACAGCCGCTCCACCGCGCCGCATTCGCGCACGAAGTTCCCCAACGCCAACGAACCCATCAAAGGCACAGCCGCCGGCAGAAACACCACGCAAATCATCAGGATAAAGACCGGGAACAGCAGCCGTTCGGTTTTGGTGACGTGCCGTTCCTGGCGCATGCGGATGCGGCGCTCTTTGTGCGTCGTCAGCAGCCGCATGATCGGCGGCTGAATCAGCGGCACCATCGCCATGTAAGAATAGGCGGCCACGGCGATAGAGCCCATCAGCTCGGGAGCGAAACGTCGTCCCACCACGATCGAAGTCGGGCCGTCGGCCGCGCCGATAATGGCGATGGCGCTGGCCTGCTTGAGGCTGAAATCGAACCAGGGTAGCCCGTTGAGCGCCACCACGCCCAGCAACGTGCCGAACACGCCGAACTGCGCCGCCGCCCCAAGCAGCACCACGCGCGGGCTGCCCAACAACGGGCTGAAGTCGGACATGGCCCCGATCCCCATGAAGATCAGCAGCGGCAGCAGATCGTTCTCGATGCCGGCACGATAAATGATTCCCAACAGGCCGTGTTCCGCGCCCATTTCGGCAAAGGGTGCATTGATGAACAAACAGCCGAAGCCGATCGGCACCAGCAGCAGCGGCTCAAAGCCCTTGGCCACGCCCAGGTACAGCAACACCAGGCCCACGACCAGCATCACCGCGGCGCCCCATTGGTCGTCCAGGAACGCGGCCAGTCCCGTGCGCTCCGCGATCCGCTCCAACCCGCCCCGCAAGGAAACCGCATCGGCCGTCGGCGCCCCTGGCGCCGGCGCCGCCTCCACAGCCGCCACGCCCGCTGCCGCCGCGGCGGCGTCCGTTTGCCCCAGGACCGGCATGGCGCCCGCCAAAATGGACAGCAGCACGCCAGCCGCCCGTCCTCGCATCAAGCCCCGTGCCACCGTCAT
>JAQULY010000196.1 GCA_028718445.1 Kiritimatiellia bacterium | reverse complement strand
GAACCTGTCCCGGTCGAAACCGGGATAGATGTGCGCATGCGCATCGAAGAAGATCACGGCGGCCTCAGTTGGCGGCCGGCGCGGGCGTAGCGGCGGTCTGGCCGCCGATGCGCGAAGCAATCACCTGACTGACGTCGTTGGCGATCGCCACCGCGCCGACACGGATAGCGTGGAAAATGGCCCGGTGCGTAGAAGCGCCGTGCGTCACGATGCAGACTCCCGGCACGCCCAGCAGCACGGCGCCGCCGTAGAGCTCCGGGTCCATGCGCATCTTCATCGCCTTGAGCGCGCCCTTCAACAGCATCGCGCCCAGCATGCGGATGGGGTGGCGCACGAATTCCTCCTTCATCCAGGAGCCGATGGCGTGCGCCACGCTTTCGGTGGTCTTGAGCACCACGTTGCCGACGAACCCGTCGCACACCACCACGTCGGTTTCGCCCTTGAAGAGATCGTGTCCCTCGACATTGCCGCGGAAATTGACGCCGCTCTGCTTCAACAGGCTGAACGCCCGTTTAGTCATCTCGTTGCCCTTGGAGTCCTCGGTGCCGATGCTGAGCAGACCCACGGAGGGCTTGTCGCGGCGCAAAACGGCCTGCGAGTAAACGCTGCCCATGATGGCGAACTGCACCAGCCATTCGGCCTCGCAGTCGGTGTTCGCGCCGGCGTCTATCAGCAGCATGGGGCGCGCCGTGCGCGTCGGCAGGACGCAGGCAATGGCCGGGCGCGCCACGCCCTTGATGCGTCCGAGCTTGAATAGCGCGGCCGCGGAAACGGCGCCGGAGTTGCCGGCGGAGACCATGGCCTGCGCTTCACCGTCGCCGAGCAGTTCCAGGCAGCGGCTGATGGAGTTGTCGCGCTTGCGCCGCACCGCGGCGGCCGGAGCCTCTTCCATGCCGATCGTCTCGGAGGCGTGCACGATGCTCAAGCTTTCGCCCAGCTTGCCGCCGCAGCGGTCGAGCTCGGACCGGATCGCCGGCTCCTGCCCGACCATCACGATCTGGCGGACGCCCTTGAGTTCCTTGATTCGCGCGGCGGCCTCGACGCAGCCGCGCACGGTCTCGCGCGGCGCATAGTCGCCACCCATGATGTCGACGGCGATGCGCATGGGGCCGACGGCTATTCGGTCTTGACGGTCAGCACCTGGCGGCCGCGGTATTGCCCGCAAGCGGGGCAGACGCGGTGCGACCGCTGTGGCGCGCCGCACTGCGGGCAGGCCTTGACCTGCGCCACCGTGGCTTTGATGTGCGCCTTACGTTGGCGCACGCGCATCTTGGACTTCTTCCGTTTCGGTACGGCCATATGCTCTCACTCCATCTACAAGGCGCCACGCGACAGCCGGCCTCCGCCAAGCTTCGCTGGCCCGATCGCGGTCCGCGCGGTCCGGCCTCAGCCATCCAGCGCATCCAACGCTCCCCAGCGGTCATCCGGCGCGGGCGCGCATCCGCAGCGCCCGTGATTCAGGTCCGCCCCGCAGCGGGCACACAGGCCGCGGCAGTCAGTCCGGCAAAGCGGATGACTTGGAAAAGATAAGAGAATAGCGTCCCGCAATTCGGGGGTCAAGTCCACGAATGCCTCCCCGCCTGGCGGCACGGCTACCGCCGCCGCGATCTCGTCGTCGCGCGCCTCCCAGGTGAAGCTCCCGGCACAGCGCGAACAGAGACAACGGAACTGCTGACTGGCCTGCCCGCGCACCAGCAGTTCCTCGCCCAGCAACTGCACGCGCAGGTCATATCGCAGCCCTCCCGCCGGCTGGAACAACTCGCCTGTGGCCGCGTCCAGTTCGAGCGCCTCCGCCGGCAGTTCGCCCGTCAGGCGTTCGCCCTCCCTGTCGAGCCGCGCGACATCAACGATCAAATGCGCCGCTTCCACCTGCGCGCCCCCCCTGCGCCGCCAGGCGCTGTTCCGGATTACGCCGCATGAACTCGGAGATATGCCGCTGCACGCAGGCCGGCACGAAGGCTCCCGTGTCCACGCCGTAGCGCGCCAGTTCGCGCACGGTGCTGGCCGTCACATAGCTATGCTCTTCCTGGGGCATCATGAAAAGCGTCTCAACCTCCGGCGCCATCTTGCGGTTGGTCAGCGCCATCTGGAATTCGTACTCGAAGTCGGAATAGGCCCGCAGACCGCGAATCACCACGTTGACCTCCTGCAGCCGGCAGAACTCGACCAGCAGGCCATCGAGCAGGGCCACGCGCACGTTGGGCAGATGCGAAACCGCCTCGCGCGCCATCGCCGCGCGCTCCTCGACATCGAACATGGCGGTCGCCTTGCTGGTGATGGCCGCCACCGCCACGATGACCTGCGGAAAAATGGTCGCGGAGCGCTCGATCAGGTCGAGATGCCCCAGCGTCAAGGGGTCAAATGAACCGGGATATACGGCTGTTCTTTTCATACGTTTATCGCCTTCGCCTGACAGAGCAGCAGACGCGTTTGGCCGTAAACGCGATCGCGTAACGGGCGCCAGCCCTCCCACACGCCGTCCGCCGAATCCGCGGGCAGTTCGGCTATGAATATGCCTGTCGCCGCCACCGCCTCGGTGGCGCGCAGCAGCGCCGCCAGACCGGCCAGCCCCTGCTGCCGGGCGGCGTCATAGGGCGGATCGGCATAAATGATGTCGAAGTGCTGTCCGCGCCCGCCGCTCCGCAACCAGCGGTTCACATCCGCGCAGATCACCCGGTGCGTCGCGCCTGCCAGCCGGTCAATGTTGGCCTGCGCCAGCCGGCAGACCGTGCGGTTGCTCTCCACCCAAACCGCCTCGGCGGCGCCGCGGCTCAGCGCCTCCAGGCCGACCACGCCCGTGCCGGCATAAAGGTCGAGAAACCGCGCGCCAGGCAGCTCCGACATCAGCATCGAAAAGAGCGCCTCGCGGACGCGATCCTGCGTTGGCCGGACGCGTTCGCCACGCGGCGCCTCGATGCGTCGCCCGCACCATTCGCCTCCGGTTATCCGCATGCCGACAATATAGCCGACCCCGACGTCGGACGGCAAGCGCGGGAAGCGCTGAGTCCGGGTTCCGCCGCTGGCGGTGGCGGCGCGCAAATGCTATGGTTGGACCGCACCGGGGTTCCGGTGCCGTTACGGAGGCGCTGAATGTGTGGCATCATGGGCTATGTGGGCTCCGAGCCCGCGGTTGATATCGTGCTGGCAGGGCTCAAACGGCTGGAGTACCGGGGCTACGATTCGGCGGGACTGGGGATTGTGGATGACGGCCGGCTGGCCATCTGCAAGACACCCGGGCGGGTGAAAGCCCTGGCGGATGACGTCGCGAAGTGCTGGGCGCCGGAATTGCGCCAGCGGGCCCTGGCCGGCATAGGACATACACGCTGGGCCACGCATGGCGCCCCCACCAGGGAGAACGCCCATCCGCACCTGGATGCCAAGGGACGCTTGTGCCTGGTGCATAACGGTATCATCGAGAATTTCCAGGCCCTTCGCGCTCGTCTCGAACAGGAGGGGCACAGTTTCCTGTCGCAGACCGACACGGAAGTGCTGGCGCACCTGATCGGGGAGTTCTACGAAGGCGACCTGTTGCGGGCGGTCTGCGCGGCGCTCAAACACGTCGAGGGCGCCTTCGGCATTGCGGTGCTGGCGGCCGGCAAGCCGGACGAGATCGTCGTGGCCCGGCGCGGCAGCCCCATCGTTCTGGGGCTCTGCGAAACCGGCGCGCTGGTCGCCAGCGACGCCGCCGCGATCATGAGCCTGACCCGCAATCTGGTCTACCTCGAAGATCACGACGTGGCCGTGGTGCATCCCGGCGGCATAGATGTGCGCAGCGTCGACAACGTTCCGGTGTCCCGTCCCGTCACGGTCGCGGACTGGGATACGACCGCCGCCGAAAAGGGCGGCTATGCCCACTTCATGCTGAAGGAGATCTTCGAGCAGCCCGAGGCGCTGACCAACACGTTGCGCGGCCGGCTCGACCCGCGCGAAGGCACGGCCGTACTCGGCGGACTGGATATGACGCCGCGCGAGATCAACGAGATTTCCCGTCTTGTGTTGCTGGCCTGCGGCACTTCGCTGCATGCCTGCCAGGTTGCCGCCTATGCCTTCGAGGAACTCGCGGACTTGCCGGTCTGCGTCGAGCAGGCCGCCGAATTCCGCTACCGCAACCCGATCGTGCGGTCGACCGACCTGGTGGTGGCCGTGTCGCAGTCGGGAGAGACCGCGGACACGCTCGCCGCCGTGCGCGAGGCGCAGCGCAAAGGCGCGCGCGTGGCCTCCATCTGCAACGTCGTCGGTTCCTCGATCGCGCGCGAGAGCGGCCGCGGCGTTTATCTGCACGCCGGTCCTGAGATCGGCGTGGCATCAACCAAAGCCTTCACGTGCCAGGTGCTGGCGCTATCGATGATGGCGTTGAAGTTCGGCCGCTGCCGCCGTCTGACGCGCGAACAGGGACTGGCCTGCTGCCAGGCTTATGAGGCCTTGCCGGGCGTCGTCCGCCAGGTGCTGGAGCAACACGAGGCCGTGCGCGCGATCGCCGGAGAGATCGCGCGCGCCAACCACGTCTTCTACATTGGCCGCGGCACGCTGCATCCGGCGGCCATGGAAGGCGCGCTCAAACTCAAGGAGATCAGCTACATACACGCAGAGGGCTACCAGGCGGCCGAGTTGAAGCACGGTCCGATCGCGTTGCTGCAGCCCGATGTGCCCGTGGTCGCTCTGGCCAATGACCCGCGCAGCCTCGACAAAACTCTGGGAAACATGCAGGAGTGCCGGGCGCGCCAAGCGCCGGTGTACGCGGTCGTCGCCGCTGGCGAAACCGCCGCAAACGCGGTCGCCACGCGCGTGCTGGAGGTGCCCAGGCAGCCCCCGTTGCTCGCCTCCATTCCGGCGGCCATCGTCGTGCAGTTGCTGGCCTACTACGCCGCGTTGGCACGCGGTTGCGAGATTGACCAACCCCGCAACCTGGCCAAGAGCGTAACCGTTGAGTAGGGAGGGGAACATGAACCGCTCCGAGAAAATCGCATACCTCGCCAACGTGCTGGCGGTCGCCACCTGCGACGGCGAGGTCAACCACGGCGAGACGGTGGCCATGCAGGCCGTCATGCTGCGCCTTGGCGCGGGACCGGACGAGTTTCAGGAGGCCGAGCGACTGCTGGCAGCGCCGTCAGGTTATGACCTGACCCCGCTGGCGGACTCCGCCGACTGCATGGCGTGTATCGAGGACATGGTGCTGATCGCGCTCGCGGACGGCACCCTGCGCCCGGCGGAGGCGGAACCGATCGAGGCCTTCACGAGCGCGTTGGGTTTCGCGCAGGCCGACATGGATATGCTGATGCCGCGCGTCAGGCAGCGCGCCCGTCTGATGGGACTGGAAGTGTCGGATATCCAGCAGCCGCGCCCACCGGTCAAGCCGCGCACCGCGTCCAAGCCGGACAGACCGCCGCGCCAGGACCGCCGCGACGATCACCGTTTCGAACGACGCGAACGTGCCGCACCTGTATCCTTGCCGCCCCCTCTGCCCACGTCAGCGGAGCCATCGGCGCACGACCAAGCGCCCGTCGCCGACGGCAGCCCTGAGGCTGCGCCACCGCAGCCGCCGGCCACCAGGCAACCTGCTCCGGCGCCGTCCGTGAATGCGAAGCCGGCGCACCAGTCCGAAAACACAACACCGCTGGCGGCGTGTCAGCTTGCCCGTCAGCAATCGCCGGCGGGTGCAGCGCACTGCTGGGGCGCTCCTGATGGTCCGTTGAACCCCTGGGGCTGTCGCCTGCTGGGCATGGACTGGGATCCGTCCGCGGCCTGGTTCGCGCACGGCCATTTCCGCGACGGCGACACTTTCGTGTTCGATCGCGCGGCCATACGCACACGGCTGGAGGACGGGCTGGAAGGCGTCCGCACCTGTCCCTATCTGGACCGGCAGTTCGCGCTTGCGGCCTGTGATGCCCTGCCCTCGCGCGCCACTACCGCCGGCCGCTGGCGGCACCGCCGTTGCCCCGCTAACGCACCCGGCGCCAAGCTGGTGCGCGCACAGACGTACCGGCACGGGTGCGGCGTCGAAACCGCCTGCTGGAGCGATGCGCTGGTGCCTACCAATGACCGCGATGCCGTGCTGACCATAGCGCGCGCCGCGCGTCGCCTCGGCCACCCGCGTCACCCGCCGACGCTCAACTCTCAATGGCAATCCGGTCGACGATTACGGACGACGATTACGGAAAACGAGGAGACACGTCCAAATCGTCAACCGTAATCGTTAACCGAAATGGATGGATGAAGTGGGGAGGACGCCGGGAGAGGTCTGAAGGTCGGAGGACACGCTCAACGCTGGTCGGAGAACCCTTTCCCATGAATCGACTCGCATCCACCGCAAAATTTCCACCCCATCGGTCAGAGAATTTCGTACTATTCCTCCCCAGTTCCCATTTTTCCGGAGCCACGCATGTCAACCCACAAGTGGATTGCGATTCTCGACTTCGGCTCGCAATACAGCCAGCTCATTGCGCGCCGCGTGCGCGAGCAGCATGTCTATTCCGAGCTGATGCGTTTCGACACCTCCGCCGCCGATCTGCGCCGGCGCAACCCTTCCGGGATCATTCTCTCGGGCGGTCCTTCCAGCGTCTTCGACCAGGGCGCGCCGCGCGGCGATCCGGAAATTTTCAACCTGGGCGTGCCCGTGCTGGGCATTTGCTATGGCATGCAGTTCACGGCCCAGGCGCTCGGCGGCAAGGTGCGGCCCGGACAGACGCGCGAGTACGGCCGCGCGCGTATCAGTGTGGTCACGCCGAATGCGCTGCTCCAGAACCTGCCGGCCGAGCTTGATGTCTGGATGAGCCACGGCGATCAGGTCGCCGAGTTGCCGCCCGGTTTTGTCCGCCTGGCGCAGACGCCGGCTTGTCCCAACGCCGCCATGGGCCATGTCGGGCGCAAGATCTACGGACTGCAGTTCCATCCTGAAGTGGTTCACACGCCCCAGGGGACGCAGCTGCTGCGCCACTTTCTCTTCGATGTCTGCGGCTGCGCCGGCGATTGGCGCATGTCGGCCTTCATCGCCGAGAGCGTGGCCCACATTCGCGAGCAGGTTGGAACGGAGCATGTCATCTGCGGTCTGAGCGGCGGCGTGGATTCCTCCGTGGTCGCGGCGCTGCTGCACCGCGCCATCGGACTCCAACTGCACTGCATTTTCGTGGATAACGGTTTGCTCAGGCACGGCGAGGCCGAGCAGGTGGAGGCCACTTTCCGCGAGAAGCTGGGGCTTGACCTGCGCGTGGCCCACGCGCAGGACCGTTTTCTCGATGCGCTCGACGGAGTCACCGACCCGGAGGCCAAGCGCAAGACGATCGGACGCGTCTTCATAGAGGTCTTCGCGGACGAAGCTCGCAGGTTGTCCGACTGCCGTTTCCTGGCGCAGGGCACGCTCTACCCCGACGTCATCGAAAGCTCCTCCCCCATTGGCGGCCCCAGCGCCACGATCAAGAGCCACCATAATGTGGGCGGGTTGCCGCCGGACCTGAAATTCCGGCTGATCGAGCCGGTGCGCGAGCTCTTCAAAGACGAGGTGCGCGCCCTGGGGCGCGAACTGGGTCTGGACAACGAACTGATCGAGCGCCAGCCGTTCCCCGGTCCCGGGCTGGCGGTGCGCATCCTCGGCGCCGTGACGCGCGAACGCGTGGCGTTGCTGCAAAAGGCCGATGTGTGCGTGCAGCAGGAAATCCGCAAGTTGCCTAACGCGGGCGAAATCTGGCAGTCATTCGCCGTGCTGTTGCCGGTGCAGTCGGTTGGCGTGATGGGCGACGGACGCACGTACGAGAACGTCTGCGCGATTCGCGCCGTCAACAGCCTCGACGGCATGACCGCCGACTGGACGCGCCTGCCATATGACACGCTGGCAGTCTTGTCCAACCGCATCATCAACGAAGTCCGCGGCATCAACCGGGTCGTGTTCGACATCAGTTCGAAACCGCCAGCGACCATCGAGTGGGAGTAGTCCTAGACGCCAAGGCCTTCCAGGCGCGGCAAGATCCTGGCCATTTCCGCCTCGAGTGTCTTGATCACGGGATCGCGCGCCGGATCGGCCGCGGCGGGCGTGCCATGGGCGGCCTTCCACTCCTTATACTGCCGGTTCAGATAGGCCAGGCGCTCCTGGAGACGGATCACGTCGTTCTGAAGTTTCCGCAGCTCTTCGCCGACGCGGGTTCTGTCGGCGCCTTGCGCCTGCTCGAACCTGTTTTTCAGTTCTTCGCTCTTTTCGGCAGCGGACTGGTATTCGGCCTGGGCCTTGCGCAGTTCGGCGCCGTGCGGATTGGCGTCCACCGCGGCGCGCTGCAATTCCAGTTTGCGCGCCTCGATCTTGCCGTTGAGGGCGAAGTAACGACACAGGTCCCGCACCTGTCCGGCATCAATCCGCTCGCGCGTCCCTTCGAAACGCATCAAGCCGACCATCGCCAGCAGGTATGGTCCCGCCCATTTCTTCTGCGGCCCGGCCACGCGACAAATCGCCATTTCGCCCTTGGAGGAGCTTGTCACGCCGGTGATCTCCACGAGCGTCCCTCCTGGAACTTCGTTGTCGCGCCGCGCGCCGTCACGATCGAAGAAGGGGGTGTTTGCCAACGTCACGCCCCAGTGCGTCACATCGGGACCTGATGTCGGCATCTCCTGCGTTGAAGGCGTAAAGTCAGGCGTGTTCACCACCACGACTTCCTGCTCTTCCGCGGCGGCGGGCGCCGGCGTAGCGTTATCGTCAGATCCTGACGCAGGTTCTTCAGTACCTTTTACTGCTGGCGCGTCGTCTGCAGCGAGGGATGGCGCAGTCGAGTCCGGAACGTTAATGCCGGCAGATAAGCCTGCCGGTGCGGAGGTCCGAGGTGCCGCTGCCAGCAGCGCGTGCGGAGTCGGCGCGGCGCGCGGCGCAGCCTGGTCCGCGGCGCCTTGCGCCTGAACCTGCGCCCCCGTTTGCAGCAGCGGTTTCAACCGGGGAGCGCCAAAGTATATTGCCAGTGTGCCGATCACGGCCACCGCCAGAAAGCGTACGAATGAGACACCCATGCCGCACAGGTTAGCCGCTCGCTTGCGGCACCGTCAAGCCAGGCGCAGCGCCGACACAATTTGTGATTGCGCGCGCACCGGTACACGTGTACACTAAAGTGTTGGCTATAGGCGGGTGCGGCTGTCTGACGGGGTGCTCTCGGCCAACCTTGGCTGGGCATAGAACGGAGGTATTCATGAAGGAGGCAATTACTACAGGGTTAATCCGTATGGCGTTGGCAGGCGTACTTGCCGTCGGCGTTGCAGCGGTCGCCGAGATGGCGCCGCCGGATGAGGAGGAATTGGATGGCGGTTCGGGCACGCTGGTGTTCTGGAATCGTCTCGGTTCCGCGGAGGAACTGCAGAACAGCAGTATCGGTCCGAATGCACTCCGGTATACCGGCTCGTTCGTGCCAGGCCGCTTTGGTGACGCCTTGGCGCTGGACGTGG
>JAQULY010000195.1 GCA_028718445.1 Kiritimatiellia bacterium | reverse complement strand
GGTGTGATGGCGTAGAACTCGTGCCGACCGTTATCCTCGGCGCACTCGATCCGATCCACCTCGCGCAGCTTGAACACATCCTTGTCCAACGGCCCGATCTTGCGTTGCTCGATCGGACCGACCACCACGAACTCGCCGTCCCCAAGCATCTTCTCGCCGGTCCACAACTCGATCCGATAGGGGCCCGGCTTGACGGCCTTTAGGGTCAGCTCGCACATGCCGTTCGTATCCGCGGTCGTCACCACGGTCTCCACGACAGCCTCCGTCATGGCATCCACGCACCGCGCTTCCGGCTTCTGACCCTCGACGGCCTTGCGGGCGCCCGCGTCGAGCGCCAGACGAAATGCCAGTTCTTCGCCGCGCTTGAAGATCGGCTCGCCTCCGCGCCGCGCCGCGAGCTTCACGGGGACCGCAGAATCGGGGACCCTGAGCTTCTTGCGGTCGAACGGCTTGGTCACGATGGGGGTCTGCGCCGCCGCCAAAGGCGCTTGGGCGGGGTCCAGCGACTGGAAGGTAAAGGCAATCGTGTTTGTGGTTCCCTCCTGGGTGGAAGCCAGCGTAAACGTCGCCGGCGCCCAGGGGGATTCGCAAGGCCGGACAACCAACGGACTGCCCTTTCCGAAAGCCAGGCGCGACCGGCGTTCCAGGTGGGTGTATTCGACAGAGTCGAACATCTTGAGCTCGTCATACGTGCCCCACAGCTCGCCCTGAATGTCCTGGCACTTCTCGTCCTTGGACCGGAACCAGTTGGCTTCCGGCATGGCGGGGAACGAACCGACCAGCATGAGCGGAGCACTGGCCTCGTAACGGCACTGAATCGTGTCGCCACTCACGGACAAGGTCATGGCGATGTTCACCTCGGTCCCGCCCGATATCAGACCTTTGACTCTGAATTCCTCTCTGCATGACAGGTTCCAGAAGGGCCCCTCCTTGGCGTCGAAGTCCCAGCGGGCAACCTGCCCCTGATCCAGGTTGCCTTCGGCGGGTGCAAGAGCAACTCCCGCGGCCAGAGCCGTGACTTCCTTGGCGGACAAGCCCCTCCCATACAAACGAATATCGTCCATCACCGCTCGGCAACCGTCTCCGACCAGTAGCGGCCGCCCCGCCTCGAAGCGATCCCGGATGCGGATGTTCTTTTCCTCCAGCCCGGCGCCGGCCTCCTTGCCGTTGACATAGACGCGCATGGCGGTCCCGTCGTAGGTGGCGGCCACATGCTGCCAAGCGTTGGTCGTCAGCTTGATCTCCGGCGGATTGTGAATGTGGCGCCTGTCGGCGGTGTCGGTCAACTCGAACCAGAGCGAGCCGTCCGGACGTATCTCCAGGCTGTACAGATGATCCTCGCCGGCGAAGTTCGGTCCCCGCGTGTAGCCGTTGGCGACAATGAAACCGCCCAAGGACTCGGGCTTGATCCAGACCGCGATGCTCATGGGGCTGGCGAAGCGGTAACGGGACGAAGCGCCCAGATCGACGGGAAAGCGCTCGAACCGCATGCCGTTGCCGGTCCTGCCGGGGGCGATCGCGGACTCGTCCAGCACCGCGGTCACATTCTCGACTTCGGCCGTTGCCCAGCAGTCACGGTTCATGACATCCAGCCCGAAGACAAAGGCCGAGCGGTCTTCCTTGTTGACCACGGAAACCTTTCCCCGCGAATCGATATTGGCCTGAATGAACCGTTTTTTTAAGCTGCGCCATGTGGCCGAATACGGCTTGCCGCCGAACACGGAGTCGTTGGTCTGGGCCGTCGCGACCGCTCCCATCGCAATCATTCCCGACGTCAGAATTCGCAGAGTACCCTTGACCCATTTCGTCCTGTCGCTCATTTGTCTCCCCTTATCGTCTACCGCATCATCTCCGCGTGGCGCGGTCATCTTATGAGCAGAGTCGTACCGATCAAGTAGTTCGCTCCGACACTGCCGTAGGTTCCGAACACGGTGTTGGACGCCATCGTCATGTAGGTGGCCCAAACCCAGTTGGACGAGCGCGCCACGCTGGAGAGCTGGGCCTCATCCATGTAACCCGTGTAGGCGGCGGCAGAGGTTGAGCGCCATAGGTAGTTGGTCGTCCACAACACCGGCATCGTCATACTCGTTTTCGCGCAGACTTGCCTTCCGCTCTTGTACAGGACGGCAGCGCCGTTGTCGAAGGTGAACGTGTAATGGTTCCATGCGCCCAAAACGATGATGTCACCGGTATCGGTCGGCGCAAAACGCGTGTAGAGGTCCGTGCCGATGAACATTTTGACGCCGGACGCGTGTCCGTAGAAGGATCCCGCCCACGTGCCGTCTCCGATAGCCGGATGCGCGCCGTCGTTGTTCGGAACCTTCACCCACCAGGAGAGCGAGAACCTCGTGGGTTGCCAGTTCAGATTGGTGCAAATCATGCCGCTATTGGTTCCGTAGGCAAACGCATGGCCATCGCCCACCATACCGGCGAACGCGCCAATGGCGTCGCCGCCGGCCCCGTTGTGCAGGCCGTTGGCGGTCGCGTCATGGACATCGTCCAAATGCCAGACCGCCTTGTAGTCCTGCGACCAGGTCGCGCCGTTCGTCGTGTACGCCGGCGCGCTCACGCCGCTCCTCCCCCAGTATGCCGTGACGGTCGTCCCGTTCGACAACGCCGGAACCTGCACCCAGACACAGGATGTGCCGCCGGGATTCCATTGCTCGATTTCGTAGTTGAGCTCATGGCCGCCATCGTCCAGGAAACGCAGATCCGCGTTGCTGCCGGACCAGAACTGGCTGTACTTGAAACCCGGCACGTCCTCCCCCAGTTTCACCAGCACCGGGAAGTTCGTCAGCGTGCCAGCCGGGCAATTGGCGAACACGATGGGCAGACGGCACCGCCAGCGCGACATGTTGGCGGCGACCCCGGACGCGTAGCTGGTGAAGACATCGTTCGATGCCATCGTCATGTAGGTCGACCAGACCCAGTTGGAGGAGCGGGCCACGCTGGAGAGCCGGGACTCATCCATGTAACCGGTATTCGCGACAAGCGTGCTGATGCCCCACAGGTAGTTGGTCCTCCACAGCGTGGGTGGGGTCATCCCCGTCTTGGCGCAGACCTGCCTGCCGCTTTTGTAGAGAGTGGCTGTGCCGTTATCGAAGGTGAACGTGAAGTGATTCCAGGAACCGTAGTTGATGATGTCAACCATGTCCGCGGGTGCGAAACGCGTACCGACGTCCGTGCCGATGTACATCCTGTTGCCGGCCGCGTGTTCGTAGAACGGACCCCACGTACCGCCTCCGATAACCGGCCGCGCACCGGCGTTCACCGGCGCGTTGACCCACCAGGAAACCGAGAACTTCGTGGGCTGCCAGTTCAGATTCGTGCAGATCATGCCACCGCCTGTTCCGCACGAGAACGCATAGCCGTTGCCCACGATGCCGGTTGCCTGGGCAATCGCGTCTCCTCCAGGAATACAGTGCAGCCCGTTGGACGTCGCATCGGCGGTGTCATCCACGTGCCACACCGCCTTGTAGTCCTGTGTCCAGGTCGCGCCGTTCGTAGTGCAGTCGGGCGCTCCGGCCCCGGTCTTGCCCCAGTAGGCCACGATCTTTGTACCGTTAGTCAGGACCGGGACCTGAACCCACACGTATGATTTTCCTCCGACATTCCACTGATCCACTTCGTGAGTCAGTTCCTGCGTCATCGTCTCATCCGTGAACCGCAGATCGCCGGCCGATGCCGAGGCAAACTGATCGAAGGCGAATCCGGTCTGACCGCCCAGCACGATCAGCGCCGGGAAATTCGTCAGTGCCGCTTCCGCCGGCACCCCGGGGAAAGCGATCGTCATACTGTACGACCAGGAGTCGAATACCCCCGCCCGGCTTTGCGCCGCCCACACCATCAGCCCCGCCAACACACTGATCAGAGTTGCCCGTTTCATAGTTATTTCCCCCAATCTCAATCCCCGTTCTGTCAAACCTGACAGCACGCTTTTCCCTTTAACTGTCCTACTTTGCAGGGAGTTAGCCGTCTCTCGGCTTTCTCCCATCCTTCTTCTGTCCATTTCGGTTGGCGATTACGGGCGACGATTACGGTTGACGATTTGGAGGAGTCTCCTCGTTTTCCGTAATCGTCGACCGTAATCGTCGACCGAATCATCTCTCCATGTATTTCATAACACTCTTGACAGTCCCACTACCCGCGCGTTATCCCGGGCGCCGGCCCCGTGGAATCACGCACGCTCAGCCGCATCGGCAGAATCGTCCGGTCCCGCGGCGATGCGGGAGACTGCGCCTTATCCAAAATGGCGGCGAGCAGTTGCTGACCGGCGATTTCCCCTATCCGCGTCCACGGTTCTTCCGTCGTAATCGTCGTCAAGGGCGGATCGGCGTACCGCGCCACGACGAGGTCGCTATGGCCGACCACCGAGAGGTCTTCCGGTACCCGCAAGCCGAGTCTCCGCGCCAGGCGCAGCAGGTTCACGGCATGGTAGTCCGTCACACAGATGACCGCGGTTGGCCGGTTCGCTGCCAGCAGGAGGCCTTCGCAGCCTTGTGCGGATACGTTGCCGCCACAAAGCGGCAACACCCGGCACGCCAACCGTCGTTTCCGCATCGCCGCGCGGTAACCCTGCGTACGGGCAAGCCACCCCGTGTTGGCGCCGCTCTCCGACACGAGGGCGATCTTAGAATGGCCCAGTCCCACAAGGTGCCCGACCGCGGCCTCCATGCCGGAGTCCTCGTCCGCGCCAATCCGGATCCCCGGCGCGCGCCGCGTTCCCATGTTCAGACCCGTATGCCCCAGAATTAATAGCGGAATGGAGCAGCGCGCAAGCTTCTGGTGCGCCTGGAACAGAGCGGCTTCGTCGAAGTTCATACAGATTACGCCCGCGAGCCGTTGCCCGATAACCGCGTCAAGCGCGGCGGCGATGGTCATGCGCGACGAGGTGTGGAAGATCTTGACCAGGAAGCCCTGTTCCTGCGCGGCATCCAGCACGCCACTCACCATCGCGCCGACATACTCGATGCCCAAGGTGCCGCCGATGAATCCGATCACCTTCGTGCGTCCGGTCGCGACCGCCCGTGCCACCTGGTTGGGCCGATACCCCATCTCCGCAGCCGCCGTTTGAATGCGTTGCCGGGTGGCTTCCGCAACGAAGCGGCTGCGCTGGCCCTCCTTGAGCGCCAGAAAGACGGACGACTGCGATACGCCCAGCCGCTCGGCAATGTCCCTAACCGTGACCACGTCGCCAATATAAGGCGCCTGATATATGGCTGTCAAGCACATTTGTACCTGTAATTGGCCAGTGGGCGCATGGCGCGCGTGACACTTAACCGCCTACTCTTAACCGCCTACTCTTAACCGGATACGCTTAACCGAATCGTCTTACACGATAGAACCGAAAAGATAGCTCAACGCCGAACGTTCAACGCGCAATCCAAATCGTCGCCCGTAATCGTCGGCCGGACCGCCGTTTCAAATCTTTCATAACGCGCATGACAGTCTCTTCGTGTAAGACGATTCGGTTAAGCGTATCCGGTTAAGAGTAGGCGGTAAAGTGTCACGCGCTCCGCCGACTGCCGGACGTTTCGGTTAAGCGTAACCGACAAAGGGTGGGACGAAGTGTACGACCAAGAGTCACTGCCGACCACCTTTGAGGTTGCTGTGAGCATGGCCGCGATTCGTCATAGAAGATCACGTCCCTGCTCGAACCGCGAAAGGACTGTCCACAGCACTTCGTCGCACGCTTCGTTCCACACTTTGTCGGTCTTCGTCGCCAGGCTTTGTCGCGCGTCATTCTGTCCCGAGAAACTCAACCGCTAACCGCTCGCGTCGCCCGCTATCGTGTTCCGATTCACATGATTTTCAACCGCGAATTAGGATGCGTTTGCCCTGGATCGCGCCTGATCGCGTTTGATCGCGTCTTGCGTTAGATTGCCAAGTTTGCCATAGTGACGACTTTCAAACCGGCCGAGTTGGTGCCGTCTCTCCGACACCGTGCCCGCCGTGCCGGTGATCGCATGGGACACCTAGACAACAGAGGCCTACCATCATGAAAGACATACCGGTTGCCGATGTGCGCAGCTTCGCGATTCTGGGACACAGTGGCAGCGGCAAGACCGCGCTGACGGACGCTATCGCCTTCAAGCTCGGTCTGAACGATCGCCTGGGATCGGTGGATGCCGGTTCCAGCGTATCGGACTACACCGACGAGGAGAAAAGCCGCAAGATCTCGATTTTCGCCAGTCCGTTCGCGGGCGAATACAAGAGTTCCGCTGGCAGGCGCTATGACTTGAACTTCGTTGACACCCCCGGTTACATGGACTTTTACGGTCAGGTGCTCGGCGCCGTGCGCGCCGTGGATGCCGCGCTGATCGTCGTGGACGCGGTTGGCGGCGTGCAGGTCGGCACGCGCCGCGCCTGGCAGGCCTGCGCCACGGCCGGGTTGACGGCACGGGGTTTCATTGTCACGGGATTGGACCGCGAAAACGCCAGTTTCGACAAGGCGCTGGCCGGCATCCAGGAGACGTTTGGCGCCAACTGTCTGCCGGTGTCGCTGCCGGCTCCCGACGGCGCGATCGTGGACGTGCTGGGCGCGCGCGAAGCGCCGGCCGCGCTGGCCGGCCGCGCCGCCGAGATCAAGAGCGCCTTGACCGAGCGCGCCGCCGAGACGAACGACGCGCTGATCGAGAAGTTCCTGGGCGGTGAGGAACTGTCGCCGGACGAGATTTCCACCGGACTGGTGCAGGCCGTGGCTACCGGGGGTCTCTGCCCCGTTTTCGCCTGCATGCCGCTCAAGGGCACCGGCATCGTCGAGACGCTGGACGGCCTCGGACGGCTGTTCCCCTCCCCCGCCGGCCATGCTTTCAAGGACGTCGATGGTAAGGACATAGCTCCGGACCCGAAGGGGCCGTTCGTGGGCTTGGTCTGGCGCACGGTCATAGACACGTTCGTCGGTCAGCTCAGCTACGTGCGCGTAATTTCAGGCACGCTGACGCCGCAGACCGAAATGCTCAACACCAGTCATGGCACGCGCGAGATTGCCGCCGCGCTGGTGGCCACCGTCGGCAAGAAGCAGACGCCCGTCGAGAAGGCCGGTCCGGGCGATATTGTGGCCATTCCCAAACTCAAGGAAACCAAGACGGGGCACACCCTGGCGGCCGCCGGCTCGGCGACCAAGCTGCCTCCGCTGGTCTTCCCGATGCCGGTGCACTACGTCGCCATCGCCGCCAAGAGCCAGGGCGACGAGGACAAGCTCGGCACCGCGCTGACGCGCATTTGCGACCAGGACCCGACGCTGCAGGTCGAGCGCAACGCCGAGACCAAGCAGGTCATTCTGAAGGGCCTGGGCGATGTGCATATTGACGTGGCGGTCAAACTGATGAAGTCGCAGTCCAACGCCGCCGTGGATACGAGCACACCCAAGGTGCCCTACCGCGAGACGGTCACCACCCAGGGCGAAGGTCACTATCGCCACAAGAAGCAGACCGGCGGACGCGGCCAGTTCGGCGAGGTGTACCTGCGAGTGATGCCGCGGCCCGAAGGTGAGACCGAATGGTTCCACGACAAGGTCGTGGGCGGCGTGATCCCCGGCAATTTCATCCCGGCCGTGCAGAAGGGCGTGCACGAGGGCTTGCTGGCAGGCGCGGTCGCGGGCTATCCCGTGCAGAACGTCAGGGTCGAGGTGTATGACGGTTCCTATCACGACGTGGACTCGTCCGAAATCGCCTTCAAGATCGCCGGCGCACGCGCCTTCCGCGAGAGTATGTCCAAGGCGCACCCCGTCCTGCTGGAACCGATCATGACCGTCCGGATATCCATTCCCGACACCTTCATGGGCGCCATCACCGGCGATCTGAACCACCGACGCGGCCGCATCCTCGGCATGGAGATGGAAGGCTCGGTGCAAACGGTCACAGCCGAAATTCCGCTGGCCGAACTCTTCCAGTACTCGGCCCAACTGCGCAGCCTGACAGGCGGCCAGGGCACGTTCGAGATGACGCCCGCGCGCTACGACGTCGTGCCTTCGCAGATCGCGCAGAAGATCGTCGCCGAGTCCGCCAAGAACCGCACCGCGGATGAGGAGGAATAGGGTTCGGACGCGTACGCACACTGCACCCTCTGCCCGCACCGTTGCGGCGTCAACCGCCTGGCCGGCGAACTGGGGTACTGCGGCGCCTCAGCCGTGCCGCGTATTTTCCGACACGGACCGCATTTCGGCGAGGAACCGCCGCTGACCGGCCGGCGCGGTTCTGGAACGGTCTTCTTCTCCCACTGCACGTTGCGCTGCATCTACTGCCAGAACTACCCCTGGAGCCAGGAGCACGCCGGCGCGGACTGCGACAGCGCGGACTTGCGCGCGAAATTCGCGCGCATGGCAGCGCAGGGGTGCCACAACTGGAACCTGGTCTCGCCCACTCCCTGGCTGCCCTCTATCAGGGAAGCAGTCGAGCCCCTCATTCATAATGACACGCACCCGCCGTTTGTCTACAATACGAGCGGTTTTGAGTCGCAGGAGACTCTGGCTGCCTACCGCGAACTGATCGACATTGCGCTGACCGACCTGCGCTATGCCGATCCGCGGACCGCGGCTGAGGGCTCGGGCACGGCCCGGTACGTCGAGCGGGCCCGCGAGGCCTTGGCGTGGTTCTGGCGCGAACTGGGTCCCCTGCGAACCGATGACGAAGGTCTGGCGGTCAGCGGCACGATCTGCCGCCTGCTGGTGCTGCCGGGCCACGCGGCGGAGGCCGTGGAGAACCTGCAATGGATCGCGCGGCATATCGGCACGGAGCTGCATGTCAGCGTCATGTCGCAGTACGTGCCGGTGCATCTGGCGGCCAAACACGCCGGATCCTGGAGCCGGCGGGTGACGGAGTCGGAATACGGCGCTGTGACTGAAGCCGTGGAGCGGCTGGGATTCGATAATGGCTGGATTCAGCCGCTGGATGCGGCCGAGCCAACCGACCTATTGGGATGTAAAATGCCCACCGGCGCAGGCGCCGTGGGCGAACTGAAGGAAACATTATGAGCGGTCATAGTAAATGGGCAACCATTAAGCATAAAAAGGGCGCGGCTGACGCCAAGCGCGGCAAGGTGTTCAGCAAGCTGGCCAAGGAAATCATGGTGGTGACCAAGCAGGGCGGCGGCGATCCCAACGGCAATGCCGCGCTGCGCAACCTCCTGCAGAAGGCCAAGAGCGTCAACATGCCGGGCGACAACATCGATCGCGCCATCAAAAAGGGCACGGGCGAGTTGGGCGGCGTCATCTACGAGGAGGTCTCATACGAAGGTTACGCCGCCGGCGGCGTGGGCGTGATCGTCAAGGGCCTCACCGACAACAAGAACCGCGCGGCAGCCGAGATCCGCAACATCTTCAAGAAGCATGGCACCGACTTCGCCAGCGTGGGGGCCGTCTCGCGCGGCTTCGAGCGCAAAGGCCAGATCGTCCTGGACGCCGCCGGACTGACCGAAGAC
>JAQULY010000194.1 GCA_028718445.1 Kiritimatiellia bacterium | reverse complement strand
AAGCCTACCAGCCTCCCACACTTCGGCCCACACTTCGTCGTCTGAGGTTCACAAGCGGGGGAAACCCGCGGCCCAATCGAACCGCAGATTGACGAATACTGAACCGCAGAATGTCGAAGTCCGTCATGGGCCTGCGGCCACGGAGGGCAGCAGACCGCCAGCCGCGATCAAACGGCGCTGGCGTTCGGTCAGATGCGCGCGCACCGCGAAGTCGAACCCTTGCGTCGCGTTGCATAACGTCACGACGCCGTCGCCGCGCAGCGCGGCGTGCAGATCGCCGCACGTCAGACGATCACCTGCCTGGATACGATCGTAGTCGGCCAAGTCCGCGAAAACACAGGGCAGCAGGCCGAAGTTGACCAGGTTTGCCAGGTGGATGCGTTCGATGCTCTTAGCCAGTATCAGCCGCACACCCAGATACATCGGGCACATCGCCGCATGCTCGCGGCTCGATCCCTGCCCATAGCTCTCGCCCGCGACGATGATGTTCAGCCTCCCGGCATCGCGGTTGGCGGCCGCGCGCGCGGCAAAATCGCGATCCACCCCCTCGAAGACAAAGCGCGCATACTGCGGCACGTTGCTGCGGTACTTGAGACGCGCGCCGGCCGGCATGATGTGGTCCGTGGTGATCTTGTCACCGACCTTGATGGCCACGACGCCTTCCAGTTGCGCCGGCAGCGGCTTGCCGACGGGCGGCTCGCCGATGTTCGGCCCGCGCACAACCGGCGCGTCCGGCACCCCCACCCCCGCCGTTTCGCGGTACAGAAACATGCTGTCGTCCACCACAAAGGACTTCGGGCGCTTGACGGCGGAGAGGCCGGTGAGCGCGCGCGGATCGCTGACCACTCCGCTGAGCGCGGCCGCGACGGCCGTCTCGGGACTGACCAGGTAGACCTGTGCGCTGGAGGTGCCGCTGCGCCCTTCGAAATTGCGGTTGCAGGTGCGCAGACTCACGCCGTTCGTCTCTGGCGAGACGCTGTTGCCGATGCAAAAGCCACAGGCGTTCTCCAGCAGGCGGAAGCCGGCGGAGATGAAGTGCTCCAGCAGCCCCTCCCTGGCCAACATTAGCACCACCTGACGCGATCCCGGCGCCACGCCGGCCGACACATCCGGGTGCACCTTGCGTCCGCGCAGCAGCAAAGCCACGGTCTTGAGATCGCGGTAGGACGAGTTGGTGCAGGAACCAACCAGTACCTGGTTGACCTTGAGGCCGGCTAATGAGGCGACCGTGGCGACATTGCCCGGCGAGTGCGGACAGGCCGCCAGAGGTTCGAGCGCGGACAGGTCAATCTCGAAGGTGTCGTCATAGCGCGCGCCGCGGTCGGCCTTCAGTTCGGTCCACGCGGTCTCGCGTCCCTGCGCCGCGAGAAAGCCACGGGTCACGCGGTCGCTGGGAAAGACCGAAGTGGTGACGCCCAGTTCGGCGCCCATGTTGGCGATCGTGGCGCGGGCGGGAACATCCAGGCCGGCCACTCCCGGCCCGCCATACTCGATCACCCAACCGACATTGCCCTTGGTGCCCAGGCGTTCAAGCACCTTGAGGATCACATCCTTGGCGGAGACACCGCTAGCGAGCGCGCCGGTCAAGCGCACCAGCCGCACTCTCGGCCAGTTCAGATAGAAGGGCCCGCCGCCCATGGCGACGGCCACATCAATGCCGCCCGCGCCCATGGCCAGCATGCCCAGGCCGCCGCCGGTGGGAGTGTGCGAGTCGCTGCCCAGGAGAGTCTTGCCGGGCGCGCCAAACCTCTCCAAGTGCAATTGGTGACAGATGCCGTTGCCGGGTTTGGAGAAGACGGCGCCGTAGCGCCGCGCCGCGCTGCGCAGGTAGGCATGGTCGTCGGCGTTCTCGAAACCGACCTGGATGGTGTTGTGGTCAACGTAGCTGACGGCCAGTTCGGCCTTCACACGCGCCAGTCCCATGCTCTCGAACTGCAGGAAGGCCATCGTGCCGGTGGCATCCTGCGTCAGCGTCTGATCTATACGAATCGCGGCCTCGCCGCCGGCGCTACGCGCGCCGGCAACGTAATGCGCTTCCAGGATTTTCTCTACAATGTTGCGACCCATGCCAGAACTCCAACCGGGCCAGGCGTGCATCGCCGGCCTTGGTGTTGGCCGGTATCATAGCCGCCATGCCGCCGCAAGTCCACCGCCCCTGTCGTGCCTGCGAGAGTTGCACTGAGTGCGCGCCACAACATGCACGCAGATACGCGCCAACGCGGCCCGCGTGGAAGCGGGCCCTCCAGACGTCAATACAATCGCCCGTTGATCTATCCGCTGGAGGGCCGGTTTCCACGCCGGCCTTCTCCCGCGCGTGTCAAGCGCACGGCGCGGCGCGCGTAAGATGGCGACTCTCGCAATCTATGGTCGGGCCGCCAGGGCAAACGCATCCAATTCGTCCGCCAGACAAAACAATTCGGAGTATTCCGAGAATCTGTGAGTGCATAGTCATCGCCAGCGTTCAGGGAGACGACGAAGCGGTTCGACGAAGCGTAACCGACAAAATGTGGGACGAAGTGTACGACAAATTGTGCGACTAAGACCGCCATCGCCGACTGCCTTTGAGACTGCTGGAGGCTAGCGACCGGCAACCGGCTCCACCGCGATATTGTCGAATCCGTAGCGCGCGGGCGGGTAGTAGGCGTAGAGCATGACCCGCAACTCCTCGACCTCCGGGCGGTTGCGCGTGGGATGGAAAATCATTTCGTTAGGCGTCCACGCGCCAGCCCGGCCTTCGCAGTTGAGCAGTGCCTCGTATCGCTTGGTACGCCTGCCGCGGAAGGAACCGTAGCCGCGCACCCACACCTTGACACCGCCGGAGCCGTGAATATCACAGCGCACGCGATAGGCCATGCCGGAGACGATCGGAAACGGATTGGAATAGTAGCTCAGTCCGTAAGTGTCGGAGATGGCGCTGGCGGCCGGTTGGGGTATGTCCCAGATATTAGTGAGTCCCGTGGCGCGCCAACTCGCCACCATGTCGCGTTCCGAGATGGCGGTGTTCATCCAGATGGCCTTGCCGTTAGTGCCGTCCGACTCATCCTCCCAGCGCACGCCCAGACCGTCGGGGAGCGCCCACCCCAACGGCCGCCGCACATCGTCCGGCGAAGCCAGTTCGAAGTCGCCATTGACCACCAGGTTCGTGGCAGCCTGGGCGCCGACGGCCAACATGCAGGCAAACATCAAGGTTCTCATGGCGTTCTGCTTTGTGCGGGGAGCTGCTCCAGGGGGCCTTCAAGGGCAATCAGGCGCAACAAGTCCGGCCCGTAGCGGTTCAGCGTCACCGGTCCAATCCCGGAAATCTTGCTTACGGCATCAAGAGTGCACGGTACTTCTCTTGCCAGCGACGCGATCACGGCATTCGTTAGCACCTGGAAAGCGGGACAGTGGCGACGAAGCGACTGCTCCGTTCTCCAGGCCTTCAGCGCCTGCAGCAGGCGCTGATTCACGCCGGACGAACCCGGTGGCGCCGGCACTGATGGGTAACTGGCGGACTTGCGGCGCGGCATACGGCTCGTGGCAGGCGATGGCGGCGGCCCGTCCGATCGCACCGGCCAGGCCAGTTCGAATGCCGTTTGACGCTGCACCACCAGGCGTCCGAAGGGCGTCAGCGCTAACGGTTGCTCGGCGCCTGCGCCAACCGACAGGCAGTTCTCGACCCGCAACGTGTCGAGCAGCGCGCGTAGCGACTCGGCCGGCCAATCAGCGAGCAGACCATAGGTGGATAGCTTGTCGAGTCCCAGTTGGCGCAGCCGCGCGTCAGTCTCGCCGCGCAGCACCTGCACAACGCGTTGCGCGTCGTGACGTCCCTGCATGCGGCCGACGCAGCTCAGCAGCTTCTGGATGGCCAGCCATTGCCCCTCGGTCGGCGCAGCGCGCGGAGCCAGCGGGCGACTCACGCAGCGGTCGCAAACCGTGCAGTGCCGGGCGTAGCCGGTCTCGCCAAAGTACTTCAGCAGATAGGCATGCCGACACCCGGTTTGATCTACATAGGCGAGCAGGTCGTCCAGCCGCTGCCGGTCAAGACGGCGCTTGTGCGCCAGTCCGTCAAGGTGCGGCTTGAGCAGGGCGGGATCGTCCAGTCCCGTCAGTTTGACGGTGCATTTCCGGTAGCCGGCATCGGCGGACCTGGCGATGAACCCCGCGCGTTCCAGAAGCGCCAGCGCGCTACGCGCGCCTATCTCATGCTTGAAGCCGGCGACCGCGGCCCACTCCTCGCCGGTCAGTGCGACGGGACTGACGGCGCAACGGCGCTTCACCTCATCCCACAGGCGCAGCACGTCGGCCGCCGCGGGACTGCCGCCCTCGATGAAGAACACCTGCGTGCGCACATCGGCGTAGTTGAAGAGCAACTCGCACCACGCCAACGCACCGTCACGTCCGGCGCGCCCGACCTCCTGATAGAACGATTCGACGCTGCCGGGCACGTCCCAATGCGCCACGAACCGCAGATCCTTCCGGTCCACCCCCATGCCGAAGGCATTGGTGGCGACAACCACGGGGTCGCTCTCGGACATGAAGCGCTCCTGCGCGCGGGCGCGGTCAGCGTCCGGCATAGCGCCGTGGTAGACCAGCGGCTTGAGCCCCGTGTCGGCCAGCAGTGCGCCGACCCTTTCGGTCATGCGACGCGTGGCGCAATAGACGATGCCGCGACGCTGCGCGGCGATCATCTGGCGAACGCGCGCGAGCTTGACACCGTGGGTCGGCGTGCGCGTCACCACGAGGTGCAGGTTCGGCCGCGCAAAACCGTGCACGCGCACGCACGGCGCCGCGCGCGGCGCCACGCCCAGTCCAAGCTGCTTGACGATATCGTCGCGCACGGCCGGCGTGGCGGTCGCCGTCACGGCCATTGCGCGAGCGCGCGGCAACATTTGAAGCACCTCGCGCAAGTGCAGGTAGTCGGGACGGAAGTCGTGTCCCCATTGGCTGACACAATGCGCCTCGTCCACGGTGAAGAGCCCGACCGGCACCTGCGCCAGCGTGGCGCGGAAACGGGCGTTTCGGAAACGCTCCGGCGAGACATAGACCAGCTTGTAGCGCCCCGCGCGCAGGTCGTGCAGCCGGGCGTCCATCTCGTTGCCGCCCAACGACGAGTTCAGACTGGTGGCGGCTATGCCGCGTTGCACGAGCCCGTCCACCTGGTCCTTCATCAGGGCAATCAGGGGCGAGACGACCACGGTCACACCCGGCATCAACAGTCCCGCCAGTTGGTAGCAGAGCGATTTGCCCGATCCGGTGGGCATCACCAACAGCACGTCGCTGCCTGCCAGCACTTCCAGCACGGCCTCGGCCTGACCGCCGCGAAAGGTGGCAAAGCCAAAGTGCCGTGCAAGTTCGGCCCGCAGTTCAGCGTCGCTCCATGTTCGCACCGCGTCCACGGCACCCGCCGTTCCATCTACGTTGTCGGCAATTCCTCGATCTTGGCGCGCTCGCGCAACTCGGCCACGTGCGCGGCCAGCAATTCGCCGCGGCGGGCGTGCCGCATGAACTCGCGCACGCCCTCGCGCGCATCGTCAAATTCGGCCGGCGCCGAATCTTCATGCGCGGACTTCTTGATGAGATGAAAACCGAAAGGCGTCTCGATGATCTCGCTCAGTTGTCCCACCGACATGTCGAAGACCGCATTCTCGAATTCTCCGACCATCATGCCGCGGGAAAACCAGCCCAGGCTGCCACCGCTCTTCCTGCCGCTGGGGCACTCGCTGTGCGCGGCGGCTTCAGCGGCGAAATCGGCGCCCGCCATCACGCGTTCCCGGATGGTCTTTAGCTTGGCGCGCGCGGCCTCGCGGGCATCCTCGCCGGCATCGGCCGGCTTGACCAGGATGTGCTGGGCGAGGACGCGTTCAGGACGGCTGTACTCGTCGCGGTGCGCATCGAAATGCGCGCGCATCTCCTCTTCGGTCGGGTCCGGCGTTTCCGACACAATCCGCTCCACCAGCAAATCCACGCTCCGGCCGCGGCGCACGTGCTCGCGCAGTTGCTCTTCGGTCATCTGCTGCTTCTTGATGAGGACCGCAAACTTCTCGGCCCCGCCCGCCTGTTTGACCATGGCGGCCACGCGTTGCTCCACGTCTTCCCCGGTCGTCTGGATATCGAGCCTGGCCGCCTCCGCAATCAGTAGCTTGGCGCCAATGGTCTGATCGATCGCGCGTTGACGCAGGGCCGGCATCTGACGGCGGATCTGCTCCTCAGGCAGATGCTCGGCGTAGAACCGCACCAGACGGGACAGTTCGAAAGCGAAGGCCTCCGGCGGAATGGTTTCGCCATCAACCCGGATACGCGGAAAGGACTCGGACATAGGGTTAATCTACCTGCTGACGCCGCGCCCGGCAAGCGGGGAACGTAAACCCACACTGTGCCCGGGCCCCGAGCCGACGCGGCGGCCGATGGCGCCCAGCCGCGCCAGCACGCAGGCGGCGCACTGGCCGCTCTCCTCGTCCACGCACGGTTTGCCGGGATAGAGCAGGTAGTCGCGGCGTACGCGTCCGGGAGTATTGTTGGGCATGAAGACATTGGCGCCGCGCTGCAGTGCCAGGTCGCGGCCCGTACCAGGAAAGACCGCGTCGAAGGCGGTGGTGGCTGGTATGTGGGCGCGCGGATTGAACAGCCGCAGCACCGCCAGCGCCACGAAGAACATCTCGGGATCGTCGTGGAAACGGTTGCGCTGCCCGTCCATGGGCGTGTCGGGATGAGGGATAAAAGGGCCGATGCCGATCATGTCCAGCGCGAGCTCGCGACAGAGCAGGATGTTATCGGCGAGCGTGTCGTCGCTCTCGCCGGGCAGGCCGATCATGAAACCGCTGCCAACCTGCACCTCCAGTTCCCGCAGCCATCGGAGGCACTGCAGGCGCGCGTCCAGCGTGCAGTCGGGATGCAGGCGCTCGAACAAGGCACGATCGCTGCACTCGAATCGCAGCAGGTACCGATCCATGCCGCAGTCGCGCCAGAAGGCATAGACGTCGCGCGGGCGGTTGCCGACCGACAGCGTCACGGCCAGCCGCGTCTCCGCCTTGATGCGGCGGACCAGTTCGCCCAGCCAGGCGTCATGCTCGGGCGAAGTCGTCTCACCGGACTGCAGCACCACCGTGCCTTGTTGCCAGGATGGCATCCGGCGCACCACATCCATGATCTCGTCCGCATCCAACCGGTAGCGGCGTACATTGGCATTCGAACGGCGGATGCCGCAGTAGAGGCAATCGTTGGCGCAGATGTTGGAGTATTCGATGATGCCGCGAATGTGGACTTCCGCCCCCATGCGCGCCGCGCGCAGCGCATCGGCCGCGGCGTAGAGTTCGCCGCGGCTGTCGGATGGCGTGCGCAGCAGTTGCCTTGCTGCGTCAAGACTGTAGGGACCGGTGAAAGTCATGGCGGCCGGCGGCTCGCCTGCTATGGATACTTGAACCCGTCAGGCAGCGATGTGTCGAACTTGTTCCACGGGAACTGTCGCACCGCCCGCGTGAAGGCCGTTTCCATGTCGTCCGCCACCACGCTCTGCTCCATCACGCGCTTGAACGGCGGCACATGCGTGGGCGAGTCGAGCAGATTCAGTCGCAGTGGCCCGGGAATGCGGTACGGCGCGATGCGCGCGCGCCCCTTGATGGCCTCGCGCACGCCCTGCGCAATCAGTTCGCAGGCTCGCGCCGGCATCAGACTGCGCGCCTGGTACGCGCCCAGTCCCTTTTTGACCGCGACGCTATGGATGGAGGGGATCTTGTCGCGCAGTTCGGCGCAGATCTTGTCATCGCCGCTCGCGAATACCGTGGGCACGCCGCGAACCCCGGCCAGCGCCGCGGCCATGCTGGCCTCGCTCAGGTAGATGGCGCCGTCGTTGACCTCCCACAGACTGTGCGACACGATCGCGTTAGCGGTGCCGGCCATGGCGTGCATGCCGACGAGCACGAGCGCATCGTAGGTCTTATCGAACTCCGGCAGCCAGTGCGGACCGCTGCAATTGCGTCCGTGGATGATCTCGCAACGCGGGTCCAGCTCCTCGAAAAGTATGTTGTAACCGCTGCCGTGGCTGTCATTGACCACCACCTCGGCCGCACCGGACTCGAAGGCGGCGGTCACGGCGGCGTTAACCTCGCGGGTGAGCAACCGGCGCATGCGCTGGCGGTGCTGCGCGTTCTCGAAGGACTGATCCGCCATGTTCTCGAAGAACGTGAGCCCGGCCACGCCCTCGATGTCGGTCTGAACGTAGATTTTCATGCCGTATATCATACAGGAACTGTACAGCGCCGTTCAACTTCCGGTCGCGCGGCGCAGCAGTTCCAATATGGTGGGTGCATTGACGAGCAGCTCAAGTGCCTGACGCATCGCAATGTGCCGGCACATCCTGATGCGATTAGCGGCTGGTCTCCTGAAGGAAAGGCTGTTATATTGCGACGCAACGGGTTCGGGTGAGTGGTGGACATCGTCTCCAGCTACAGGGCAATTGCATCATGATTCGGTCGGCAGTCAATCACGGGTGCGCCATCGCCATGGCGTTACTGCTATGCTGGTGCGTTCATGTTGGGGGCAGCGACTTTATCCTGATAGACCGCGCCAGCGGTCTGGCGGACGGGCCGCACCGCCTGGCCGAAGGCACGCTACTGCTGAAGGGACGCTGGGCGATATCGCTCCAAGGCAACGCTGTCTGCCTGCGGTCAACCGCCGACGGCGGCGCCGGGAAGTGCGGTCCTTTCGTCTTCACGAACCGCACCAGGCTCACAATCGGAGCGCGACCGTACGAATTGCTGCTCGTCGCGTCCGAATACGCGGAGGGTTATCGCTCGGGTGAGGCAACGCGCAACGTGCGGTCCGCCATCCAGACGGCGCTGACCAACGACGATCCCAGGGCGGGACTTGATCTGATTGAGCGCGCTCGTTCGCAGAACCCCGGCATGTGCAACAACCGCGAGGCTGACGCCGCTGTGAAGGAACTCGAGGCCCGGCAGCGTCTAGCCGAGAAGATGCGGTTGGCTGGCAAGGTTAGATGCGGCGGCGCCTGGGTGCCGGCGGCGGAAGTCCAGGCGCTGCAAGCTGCGCGGGAGCAGGAGGCGATGAAGTCCAAGGGGCTGGTCATGCATGACGGCAAATGGATGACCCCGGAGGCAGCCGCGGCCCAAACGCGTGCGGAGGCGGCGCGGGAGGCCGCGCAACGGCGGCGGGAGGTATTGGCGCGGTGTCTGCGCTGCAACGGCGCCGGGAAGGTCCATTTCGAGATACGCCCGGCGCCCGTCAGCCCCGGCAACCGCATGCCCGCTCTGCGCCTTGAGCGTCCGGGGCTTCCACCTCGGGACTCGCAGTTCCAGACCGAGACCAAGACCTGCCCCGATTGCGACGGCAGCGGCAAGCGCCAGTGAACGCGGACGGGAGCACGCATGCACGATAACGACAGGCTCAGGATCAGGCCCCGAGACGAACAGGCAGGCGTGGAAGGCG
>JAQULY010000193.1 GCA_028718445.1 Kiritimatiellia bacterium | reverse complement strand
CCTTTTCTGTGCGAAGAAGTCGCCACGTACGGTCATGGTTGCGCCTGGGACTTGATGCGTTGCGAGGGCGGTTTGTACCTTGCCCCGTTTGCAGGAGTATGCGAGACTTACCGGGACTGTGCAAGTTCGGCGACGAGGATCGGGAATGAGATTGACGCAGCAGCAGCTTGAGGCGCACCTGTGGGGCGCGGCGAATATCCTGCGGGGAAAGACCGCCGGGCAGGATTACAAAAACTACATCTTGTCGCTGATGTTCTACAAGCGGCTGTGCGACCAATGGGAGTGCGAGGCGGACGAGGCGATCGCGGAGTTGGAGAAGCAGCAGGGCCGGGCCTTCACCGAGCAGCAGAAGGCGCTGTTCCGGAAGCGCGGGGAGCACCGGTTCAACATCCCGGAGGGCTCGCGCTGGGGCGATGTGAAGTCGGCCGCCACGAACCTGGGCGAGGTGCTGACCAAGGCGATGCGCGCCGTCGCCAACGCCAACGACGAGTTGCGCGGCGTGTTCACGGTGGACTGGAACCAGCCGGCGCCGGACGGGTCCGGGAGGCCGCTGATCCCGAACGAAGTGGTCCACGCGCTGATCCAGCATTTCGACGCACACGACCTTTCAAACAACAGCGTGCCGGGCGATGTGCTCGGGCGGGCGTACGAGTATCTGATCAAGCAGTTCGCCGACGACGCGGGCGCCAAGGCGGGCGAGTTCTTCACGCCGCCGGCCGTGGTGGACACGCTGGTATGGATCCTGGAGCCCCGACAGGGGGACACGATCTACGACCCGACGGCCGGTAGCGGCGGCATGCTGGTGCACTCGGCCGACTATCTGCGCGAGATGGGGCACCATGCCACGGCAGCGCAGTACTTCGCCCAGGAGATGAATTGGGGGAACGCGGCGATCGGCAAGATCAACTCGGTGCTGCACGGGCTGGAAGCCGACATCAAGGCCGGAAGCAGCACGATCACGGATCCGCAGTTCCTGGAGGACGGGAAGGTCCGCAAGTTCTCCCTCGTGCTGGCGAATTTCCCGTTCTCGGACGAGTTCTGGTGGTTGAAACCTGAACAGCAGACGGACGACAAGAAGAAGAAGGACAAGCTCAAGAAAGAGGTCTTCGGCAAAGAGGGCTACAAGGATCCCTTTTGGCGGTTCGGACGCGGAACGGGGTTCCGCGCGCCGCCGGCGGGGTACGGGGACTACGCCTTCATCCTGCACATTCTGGCTTCGCTGACGGAGAGCGGGCGGGCGGGCGTCGTATGCCCGCAGGGCGTCCTGTTCCGCGGCCAGCCGGAGGTCGAGGAGGAGACGGGCGAGTTCGACGAGGACGGAAACCCGGTGATCAAACGGCGGAAGGCGGACGACGAGCACCTCATCCGCAAGGCGCTGCTGGACGGGCGGGTGATCGACGCGGTGATCTCGCTGCCGCTCAATGTGTTCTATGGCGCGGGAGTGCCGGCGTGCCTGCTGATCCTGCGCAAGGACCGACCCAAGGCCCGGCGCGACCGGGTGCTGCTGGTGTACGCGGCGCGGCACTACCGGGAGCTTTCGGCGCAGAACGAGCTGCGGCCGCAGGATGTGATGCGGATGCTGGTGCACTACCACGCCTACGGTGACGCGGGCAAGGTGGCGAAGCTGGTGAAGCAGTACGGCACACGCATCCGGAAGCAGATCGACCTGCGGGAAGAGGACGAGGTGGGGCGGCTGATGGCGGAGTACGCGCCGCAGGTGGAGAAGCTGGCGCAGGTGGAAAAGGATTTGACCGCCGCGCGCAAGGAACTGGGGAACGCCAAGGGGAAGGCGACGAAGGAGAAGGCCGAGGTGTCCGTGGCGAAGCTGGAGAAGCAGCGCGATAAGGCCGCGGCCAAGGTTGCGGAGCGCGACGAGAGGATTGCGGAGAGCCGGGGCCGCGCCGAGGACGACCGGGAGGATGTGAGCAAGGTCGGCGAGGAACTGGTGGCGCTGTACGCCGATCCGGATGAACTGCTGAAGCACGCGCGCGTGGTGGGTGTGGACGAGATTGAGGAGAACGAGTTCAACCTGAATATCCCGCGGTACGTGGATACGTTCGAGCCGGAGCCGCGTGTCGAGGTGAAGGATGCGCTCAAGGCGCTGGCGGAAGCGGAAAGGAGCGTCAGGGATGCCGAGACGGAGCTGGGGAAGCTGCTAAAGGTGGCGGGTTATGCCCGAGAGTAGGAACTTGTCAGGGTGCCAGGTCTTCAGTGGTGGCAATCTGCCTGTTAGCTGGCGGTGTCAGCCGCTCGGCGAGCGTCTGGTGTTTGCGTACGGCAGGAGTCTTCGCGCTGAGGATCGGAAGACGGGTGATGTGGACGTCTATGGTTCCAACGGCAAGGTCGGGCAACACAACGTTGCCTTGGTCGCGAGCGCGGGCGTCTTGGTCGGTCGCAAGGGGTCAATAGGCGCGGTGCATTACGCGCCGCGAGCGTTCTGGCCAATCGACACCGTCTACTATGTGGTTCCTTCGGGCGACGACGATCCCCGTTTTGTCTTTCACCTCCTCTCCTATCTACCACTTGGTTCGTTGAATGCGGCGACGGGTGTGCCCGGCCTTTCGCGACGGGATGTCTATGCCCTGCGTGGCGTGTTTCCCCAGCCGCGCGAGCAGGCTGCCATAGCGCAGAGTCTCGACGCTGTGGACACGGCGTTGGAGCGGACGCGGGTGGCGGTGGAGCGGGCGCGGGAGGCCAAGCGGGCGCTTTTGCAGCGCCTGCTCAGTTACGGCGTTCGAAACGAGCGACGACGGAAGTCCGTGATTGGGTTCATTCCCCAAGCCTGGGATGTCGTTGCGGTCGATACCGTTGTAACGGGATTCCAGTATGGGTTGTCGGTGCCCATGCAGTTGAATGGCACGATGCCAATCCTACGGATGGGGAATGTCCAGGCCGGGGGCATTGTCTTCAATGACGTCAAGTACGTGAGTCTGCCCGAGAAAGTGGTGTCCCCGTATCGGGTTAGGCGGGGTGACGTGCTTTTTAACCGGACGAACTCCCAGGAACTCGTGGGCAAGATCGGCGTCTACCGCGATGATCGCGAAGCTGTCTTTGCCTCGTACCTAATCCGCCTTTTCCCCGATCCGAAGAGAATGGATGGGTATTTCCTTGGGCATGTTCTGAACTCCTATCCGGCACAGTGCCGAATCAAGCGATATGCCACTCCCGGCGTTCAACAGGTGAACATCAACGCGAAGAACCTCGGCAAGGTGCTGATACCGTTGCCTGGCGGACCGACTGGGCTTGGCGAGCAACAGGAGATCGTGGCCATCCTCGAGGAAGCCGACGCCGTCGTGCGGAAGTACGAGCCCGTCCTGCACGCACAGGCAGAATTGAAGCGCTCCCTCATGCACGACCTGCTAACGGGACGGGTGCGGGTTGGTGCCTACGAAAGGGAAGGTTCCCATGCCTCTTGATGCGAATACGATTGAACAAGCCGTCGAGCGCTACTTCCGTGAGGTTGACCGCTATGCGAAGCTTTCCGAGTTTGTGGGGGAGGCTTGTCGCAAGGTTCTCGAAGATAATGCTCTTCGCGGTTCGGTCCAGTGGCGGGCAAAGGCCCCCGAGCGGCTGCGGCTGAAGCTGCAGAAGCAGTTGGCACGCGGAGATCATGCGGCTGAGTTCAAGGACGTTGGCAGTGTGTTCACCGTCATGAAGGATCTGGCGGGAGTTCGCGTTACGACGTATGTCGAGGCGGATCGAGGCAAGGTCGTGGAGCTAGTTGGTAAGCGTTTTGCAGGCGTGGTCGAAGGTGGCAGTGTGGTTCCCGAACGTAAGGATACAAACGACAACTTCTACCGGGCAACCCACTGCGTAGTGAAGTTGAAACCTACCGATCTCGTGGGCCGCTACCAGAATCTGGCCGACCTGGGGTGCGAGGTCCAGGTCTGTAGTCTGCTGGCGCATGTGTATAACGAAATTGAGCATGACCTTCGCTACAAGCCCCTGACCGGCACGCTATCCGATGACGAGAATGCCCTGCTCAATGCACTGGGTCACCTGACAGCTTCTGGCGACACGGTGATCAACCAGACGCTGAACGCGGCGGCGGCACGCATGCGTACGAACACGGCTGAGTTCGAGGATGTCCACGACTTTGTAGTGCGCATGCGGGTGCTGTTACCTGATGCTAGCAACTTCAGTGTGAATGCGGGGCAACTGTACGAGGTGTGCAAGGCCCTGGGGTTGGACTCGCCGGACTGCATCAAGCAGGCGTTGGCATGGACTGATGAGACGCCTGGGCAAGCCAGGACGCTCGCGGATCGGTTGGCAGCGCGCGTGAATACGAACGAGAGAATACAGCTTGAGGTCGACCCTCTGAGTTCGGATCAGGTGCTTCTGTTAGTGCTGTCGGACGCTGCAAGAGTACAGAAGCTGCGCGAGATCTACCCGTCGGGTCGCGGCATCGGGCGTGCGCCGCGGTTTCTGTCTGTTGCGAAACAATTGGAATCTCTGCAGGGGGAGGCATGAGCGAATACACGATGGTCGAGAGGCCCATCCTCCGATGGTTGAGCGGCGAGGCAGACGAGAATTATGGAACACGCACGGGCCTTGCAGGGGGTCTTGGGTGGACTTACCGCGACGAGACGGCGATGGCGGCATACGGCCGGCCCCTGGACGATGCGCTGGTGGAGAGCATCCTGGTGCCGAAGATCCGGTTGCTCAATGCATGTGTGACAAGCGATGCGCAGGCGCGGATGGCGGTGGCGGCGCTGCGCAAGACGATGGCGAATCCGGACAAGCTGGCGGCGAACCGGGACACGCTGGCGCTGCTGCGCGACGGGGCGAAGGTGGCGCTTGTGCCCGGCGAGGACGCGCAGACCGTGCGGTTCATCGCGTTCGGTCCGGCGGAACAGCACCTGAACGAGTTCACGGCGACGAACCAGTACCGCATCCTGGGGGTGAAGGAGTGCCGGGAGGACACGGTGCTGCTGGTGAACGGGATCCCGCTGGTGGTGGCGGAGTACAAGAGCTACCTGGCGAGCGGCAAGGACTGGCGCGAGGCGGTGGTGCAGTTGCACCGGTACCAGCGGCAGGCGCCGCAGATCCTGGCGCCGAACGTGTTTTGCGTGGCGGCCGACGAGGAGGAGTTTCGGTACGGTACGATCCTGTATCACGATGCGGGGAAGGAAGACATCGAACGGCACATGGACCTGTGGGGGCGGTGGCTGAGCCTCTACCCGGAGAAGAAGGGGTTCTGGAACGAGCCCGAGGCGGACCAGGTGGACGATCCCCTGGAGGTGCCCGTGAAGGGTTTGCTGCGGTTGAAGCCGTGCCACGTGCTGGACTTTCTCGAGCATTTCGTGGTGTTTGAGACCAAGAAGAGCCGGACGACGAAGAAGGTGGCGCGATATCAGCAGTTCGAGGCGGCAAACGACATCGTGGACCGGACGGTCGCGCTGAAGGGCAAGGCGGTCGACCCGCAGGAGCGGACAGGGCTGATCTGGCACACTCAGGGGTCGGGAAAGACGCTCACAATGGTGTATGCAGGGTACAAACTGCGGCGGCACCCGGCGCTGGGGAACCCGACGGTGCTGATCGTGGTGGACCGGCGTGACCTGAAGACGCAGGTAGGTGACGACTTCGACGCGTGCGACTATCCGAACGTGGAGAAGGCGCTCGGGGTCAGGGACTTGAAGGAGAAGCTGCGGACCGGATGGCGGGGGACGGTGGTGACGACAGTCCAGTCGTTCCAGAGCATGGACGACCTGGAGCCGATCGAACGGGACGACATCGTGTGCCTGGTTGACGAATGCCACCGCACACAGAAGAGCGCGAGGGGTAAATGAGCGCGCGCAAAAAACCGAGTAAGGGCGCAAGCTACGCGATGACGATGCGGGCGAAGCTGAAGAATGCCTTCCGCTTCGGATTCACCGGGACACCGATCGACCGGACGATGCAGAACACGCATCGTGATTTCGGGCCGCTGGTGGACGGCGAACAGGAACGGTATCTGAGCCACTACGGAATCCGGCGGTCGATCAAAGACGGAGCCACGCTCGAGGTGCACTATGTCCGGGACAAGGTGCCGTTCGTGATCGACGAAGAGGCGATGAACATCGGATACGAGCAGATCTGCGCTGAAATGGAGGTGGAGGATGAGGAGGCCAAAGACAACGTCCAGCGGGAGAAAGCGAAGTGGAAGGAACTGGCGCGGCATCCAGACCGCGTGGAGATCGTGCTGGAAAAGATGCTGACGCATTTCCTGGCGTATCCCGACCCCAGCGGCTTTAAGGCGCAGTTGGTGGCGGTGGACCGTAAGGCCTGCGCGGTCTACAAGGAAGGATTGGACGCGAAGTTGAGGGCGCGAGGCCTGCCGCCGGAAACGGCGGACGCGGTCATCTCGGGGGCGCAGAACACGGCGGACAAGGATGTGCGGCAGTTGGAATACACAAAGGCGAAGCAGGACGACCTGATCGAATGGTTCAAGCTGACGCCGCGGGAGTGGGAAGAGAAGAACCGGGAGATGCACGGGGACGAGCGTGCGAAGTGGCGTCCACCGCTGAAGATCCTGATCGTGTGCGACCGGCTGCTGACGGGGTTCGACGCGCCGGTCGAACAGGTGATGTATCTGGACAAGCCGCTGCGCGACCACAATCTGTTGCAGGCCATCGCCCGGACGAACCGCCCGCTGCCGTCGATGAAGAAGCTGACGGGCGTGGTGGTGGACTACTTCGGGAACTTCGAGCGACTGGAAAAGGCGCTGAACTTCGACACGAGCATCCGGGAGGAGTCTTTGATCGACTGGGGGGCGCTGAAGAAGAGCGTGCCGGGCGAGGTGGCCCGGTGCATGGCGATGTTCAAGGACATTCCCGTGCAGGCGAAGCGGGAGAACCTGCTGGCCGCGCTGCGGCGGCTGAGGGATCCGTCCGCGGCCAAGAGATTCGAGCAGAACCTGCGCAGTCTGGAGCGTCTCTGGGAGGCCGTTTCGCCGGACCCCTGCCTCTACCCGCTGGTGGAGCAGTACAACTGGCTTTGCAGCATCTTCGTGGCATGGCGCCGCCGGCAGAAGGGGAGTCGGGACACGCACGGGGAACTGGCGGCGAAAACGCGGCAGTTGATCGAGAAGAACACGACGTTCATGGTGGTGGCCGAGTCGTTGCCGGTTTTCAAGATCGACGCGGACTACGCGGGGAAGGTGGACGAACTGCCGACGCCGTCGGACAAGGCTGCGGCATTGGAGGCCGCGCTGACTGCGGAGCTAGCCGAGGACGATGCGGGGTTCACGTACCGGATGCTGGGGGAGCGGCTCAAGCGGCTGAAGGAGCGCAAGGACAAGAGCGATGCGGCGACGGCCGAGAGATTGCGCGAGTACGAAGAGATCGCCCGCGAGGCGGCCAAGACGAAGCAAGAGCCGGCACGGCTGAACCTGCAGGGCCCCGGCGAGTACGGCGTGTTCGAAGTGCTGCGCGCACACGGCAAGACGCAGGACGAGGGATTGCTGGCTGAATGCGCGCGCCGGATGGTGGCCCATCTCAAAGAGCACCAACTGCTGGGGGCCGGGTGGAGCTACCCACGGGGTGGCGGTGGCTGGCAGCGTGTCGAGCGGTCGGCGCTGGCGGAGTCCTGGAATGACCTCTACCGGCCGCTGGGGTTCGATCCGGCGGCGGAGGATCCCCCTTTTCTCAAGCCGTTGGTGAATGAACTGGCGAAGAGCGACGCGCAGGGCTGATGCAATGCGAAGTACGGCGGACCAGGTGATGGATGTCGACGGGAAGCAGGTGGAATTCCGCGTTGTGACGTCGAAGACTGCGCGCCAACTGCGGATCCGCGTGGGGCTCGACGGCGTGGAGGTGGTGAAGCCGGCAGCACGGACGGCAGATGAGGTTGCGGGTTTCCTGGCGCGGCATGGAGGGTGGATCGCCGACCAGATGGAGCGAGTCGAACGGCTGCGGATTGTGCGCCGGCCACGGCGGGAACGGGCCGGGCGGATTCTCTTCCGGGGGATGTGGACGCCGGTGCGGGTCGAGCGGGTCGACGGGCGGCGGGGAGCAAACCGTGTTGCCTTCGATGGGGGCGTGTTGACGGTGCGGTGCGGCGCGCGCGCCGGGACGACGGTGGCGAAGAGTTTGGAGAACTGGCTGCGCAAGCAGGCGCGAGTGGAGATCGGGCGGCAACTCGAGGCGGCGACGCGGAGGCTGAGAAGGCGGGCGAATCGGCTTTATGTGATGGGGCAGCGGACAAAATGGGGCAATTGCTCCCCTCTGCAGAACCTGTCGTTCACGTGGCGCCTGATCATGGCGCCGGAGCACGTGCTGCGGTACCTGGTGACGCACGAGGCGGTTCATCTCGCGGTGCCGGATCACTCCGCGCGATTCTGGCTGACGGTGCAGAGTCTGTGTCCGGAGACGGAGCGGGCTAGGCAGTGGTTGGCGCGACATGGGGAGAGCCTGCCCATGAGGCTTGATGCCGCCATCGAAGGAGAATGACCATGATAGCGAGAAGAGCGCATTTGGTGTGTCAGCATCTGGAGAACATCTCCCGCGGTGCGCTGGAGAAGCATCAGGATCTGATTCGGGACTACGTTAAGCGCCGGCAGGGGGTCTATGCGCTTTATCGGCGCGACAGGCTCTACTACGTGGGGCTGGCGACCAACCTACGGAGCCGGCTGAAACAACATTTGAGAGACCGGCATGGGAGTTCCTGGGACAGGTTCTCCGTCTACCTGACGATCGGGTGCGACCATCTGCAAGAGCTTGAGGCGCTGATCCTGAGGACGATGAAACCGAGAGGGAACAAGAAGAAGGGCAAACTCCCGAAGTCGGAGGACCTGCGGCGGCGTTTCAAACGGGACATGAAGGCACGTGCGATGGCGGAGATCGACGGGTGCATGGGGGTCGTGCGGACAGTGCGGCGGCGGCGGAAGGAAGCAGTGGAGACCGGCGCGGAAACGGACGGTAGGAGTGCGGTCCTGGCCGCTTACATTGCAGGGGCGCTCAAGTTGCGCGCGCGGTTCAAGGGCAAGACGGTGCGATGCCGTGTGCGGCGAGACGGGACCCTACTGTTCGGCGGCGAAGCCTACACCTCCCCTTCCCTGGCCGCCGCCGCGGCCTGCGGACGGAAGACGTGCAACGGGTGGACCTTCTGGCAGTACGAGCGGGCGCCGGACGATTGGGTGACGCTGGATACGTTGAGGCGGTGACAAGATGGGCGCTGCGAAACGCCGAGTTGCGCCGTGCCCGCCGGCGCGGGCATGCGCACTACGGGAGTGACGGGCGGGGGCGCAGCCGCTGTCACTGCGGTGCGGCGTCGGGGGCGTCGGGGGCCAGCGATTTCGCAGGGGTGTCGCGTTTGGCGGCGGCCTGTTTCTGGAGCTCGAGGAAGTTCAGGGTTGGCAGCAGAAACTGGCCATGCGGCCCCTGGGCAGTGATCTGGGCCACATGTCCGCGAAGAAGTCCGTAGAGGATGGCAGCGCCGTTCAACTGGAGGAAGTGGTCT